>JAITNS010000016.1 GCA_031290315.1 Puniceicoccales bacterium | reverse complement strand
CGCTCCTATTATTGTATTTTGATTAATTTTCACATCTTCTTCAATAACTACATGCATCCCAATCGAAACATTGGATGCGATTTGAGCGCTAGGGTGAATAATGGCGGAAGGATGTATAGTGAAAGTCGTTGCATCCGTATAAATGGTTTCGATATGTTGGCAAATTTTAGCGAGAGCAATTGATGGATCTTCGCAAAAAAAGATAATTTGATTGTCGTGGGGGAAAAATTTAAAATCTTTCGGCAACAATAGGAGCGATGCCTTAGATTCTGCGACATCAGTGGTATATTGAGGGTTGGCAAGAAAAGACAAAGAACCTTCTTTTGCTCCTTGGAGACTCGCAATATTAGAGATAGTTCCGTTAAAATGCCCAAAAATACATTGCGGATGAACCATATTCCGAAGCTCTTCAACTGAAAACTGAAATTGCATACTAAAAGCATTTCTTGCTACAAATGTGTGTCAATGAAAATAGAGAAATGAAGATTTATTAAATTTATGCTTGCAATTGATTCAATAATATGCGATAAATTATTTCATGGTAACACAAAAGTTAAAAATAATTAGTTTAAGTTTATTATGTGGGATTACTTCCAATGCTTTCTTATTTGGAGCAGCTGCGGATGATCACATAGAAAAATTGCGGGAAATAAGCGAGGCTTTGGTAGCAATAGCAGACATACCTCAATGCGATGATTCAGATTGCGGCGCTTGGCTTCAAGCGAGAGAAATTTTTGTTGAGGATATTTTTAAGCCAGAGGATGTCACTCGTGCTTGGTCTTCATCTTTTCAAGACTTCACCAAAAATGTTGTTCGCATTAATATGATAAAAAAACAAGATGAATTATGCTTTCCTTACATTGGTACTGGGACGCTGATCGATGTTGGAATTTCTGACCTCAAAGGGCGAGTGGTTCTCACATGCCAACATTGCTCAGGAATTGAACATGCAAATCGCACTTATGGCGATTCTTCGGCAAATACGGTGACACAAAATGACCAATTGATTGCAATGCATTCGAAAAGTAGTGAAGGAAGTTATCTTGAAGAAACAGTTCATCTTAGTATAACGCCGCAGTGTGAGCAAAGTGAAGATGAAATTGCTTTAATTAATACATTGGAGGATCATCAAGAAACTATTAGTTCAAGAGAAGCTATTGCTGTGACTGATGTATATAATCTTGTGGAGGTTGTTGATGGCAAAGAAAACAGAAGGGATTTTTGTATAATGATATTAGCAACTTCAGTAACTTTCGGAGGGGAAGTTGTCTCTGGAATTCCGTTAAGCCAGCCACAGGTTATGGATTCGGATCTAGACACTAATCTGATAGAAGAAGACTTGATTCATCATACCGAGCTTTTTAGTAAGCAGCCATTTATCGTTATAGGATATGGTATGACAGGAGTGTGCCAGCCAGATTATATCCACTTCCCACCATTGGAAACTCATGTACAATCAGACCAGCCAGAGGATACCAACTTTTCTCCATTGGTCGTTCTTGTACAATCAGACCAGCCAGAGGATACCAACTTCCCACCATTGGAAGTTCATGTACGATCAGGTAAGCTCGCAGAAAGACAAGCTTTCTTAAAAACGCTTGGTTGGAATACAAAAAAAGCGATCAACTTACAAGGAATACACAAAACTATTGGAGATTTTGATGAAGTTTCTGGGTGTAATTGTAAATTTCGCGATGATGCTGGAAAAGAGATAACAGATGAAGCCGAAATAAAGGATGAAGATCTGAAGCTCTTTAAAATAAGCCAACAGAACGGGGCAAGCGATTCTTACTGCAAGGCAGGTGGCGGATTTAGTGGCGGCTTAGTGATAACGCAAAACGATGGTGGCAGTTCCTATAAGGTTTTTGCAGTATATAGTGGCCCGCAATTTACACAACCCAGAAAAGATTGGATCCGTACAATGGCTATACATTCCATGAGCAAGTAAATGCTGAAAAAGCAAGCCATGATGAATAGTTAAATATTCATTAATCAAATTAAAAAACAATAATATAATGTAACTATATCCCTTAAAAATAAAATTTAGAAGATATAGTTACTTTATTGATAAGGATATTTCGATGAGGTGGAGTAATTCGGCGACGGCATTTTCTTCGAGAATATTTGTTTTAATGCAACGATTTTTGTGATAAAGGTTGACTCGCCCAGGACCAGCACCAATATACCCGAAATCCGCATCCCCCATCTCCCCAATCCCATTCACTAAACATCCCATAACCGCTATCTTTATCCCTCTTAAATGCGCTGTCTTCTCTTTGATTTCATTGAAAATATGCTCAATATTAAATTGCGTCCGACCACAGGATGGACATGCAATGTATTCCACATGATTGATCCGTTTATTACAAGCTTGTAAAATGTCGTACGCTACCGAAATTTCATGAACCGGGTCCTCCGTTAACGAAACACGAATCGTATCCCCAATGCCCTCTAGTAACAAACTACCAATACCAATCGCACTCTTAATGCGACCATAAGTATCATTTCCTACCTCCGTAACCCCTAAATGTATCGGGAAATTTAATCCCCGTGTATCGAGTTTCCGTAAAATATAGCGGTGATCGTCAATCATTTGATTCACATCACTCGATTTAAATGATAGAATAATATTATAAAAATCTTCTTCCTGGGCAATTTCAAGGAAAGGAAGCGCACTTTGGTATACACCTTCCGATGTATTGTCGTATTGTTCTAATATACTTTTACTCAGAGAGCCACGATTGACGCCAATGCGAATGGCTTTCCCTTCTTTTTTAGCAGATCGAATAAGGGTTTTAAAGGTATCGTAGTAATTATGAAAATTACCAGGATTAATACGGATTTTATCGGCAAATGGAAGACAAGCTATGGCAATCGATGGGGAAAAATGGACATCGGCAACAAGCGGAATGTAGATTTTATCATTTTGAAGCGCAGATTTGATAGATCGGAAAGCTTCGATGGCACGGAAATTAGGAACGGCGATACGAACAATTTCACATTGAGCTTCGTATAGCCGGCGGATTTGTTGGAGAGTAGCAGCAATATCTTGGGTCGGAGTATTAGTCATGGATTGAATGCGTATGGGGCAATCATTGCCAATTTGTAAGTGACCAACGGAAATAATATGAGTATGACGCCGAAACATAAAAATAAAATGTAGCAAAATTGTCGACAAAACAATAATAAAATTGTTATGTAAATATAGGGGACTCCGCCGCTTGTTATGGGGCTCCGCCCCATACCCCGCAAGGAGTCATGGACTCCTTGACCTTTTATTAGCCCAATAATTATGTATATTATACATAATTATTGGGCTACAATCAAGGGCCAGAGGATTCATCCTCTGGCCAAAGGAATCGTTCAAAGAATATTATTCTTTGAACTTAATAGTTTGTGGCTAGACATTGTGGTTCGTCCTGGACCACGTGCATTGCACGTGATCCAGGGCGGTCCCAAGGTCCAGGAAACAATGTTTCCTGGCGAGGATCATAAGGGCGAGCAGCCCTTATTTATTAATTCCCACAGGTGATAAAACTGGCTACCTTTGACAAAGACACTGCCAAGTAATTCCGCATTAAAAGTATTTTTTGCCTGATTTATTTCTTGAAAATAAAATAATTTCCCTTTAAACTTTGCATATTCTAAATATTTGCAAAAGACTTCCAATTCTATTCCGATTGCGAAGACAGTTATATTTTGTTTTCCGATAAAATACTCTGCAAATTGACGATGTATTGAGTCGGAATATTTTCCCAGTTCCCGCATACCACCTAAAACGTATGTATTTTCACCGGAATATTGTTCATCGAAATAGCGCAAAGCATCGAGCATCGCCACCGGATTTGCATTATAAGTATCTAAAAATACCTTGTGCCCCCTAAATATTATTTCTTCTCCTCGCATATGTCCTGGTTGCCAACTCATAATATTATTTTGAATTACTTCGTCACTTACCCCTAATATTTTAGCTACCGTCGCCACTTTAGCAAAATTATCGACCTGCCCCGCACTCATCTTAGGAAGCTGAAATAATTTCTTAGAAAAATAATTCCCTTCTAATATTACTTCATTTTTTTCAACCCGCTTAAAATATGTAAAACTCGGGAATCGGGAAATATTTTTATTTTGACCAATAACGATACATTGCTTTGCTGATTTTTTAAAAATCGAGTAAGTCAAGCATTGTTCTCCGACAATTCCGATCCGCCCACGTTCCAAGGTATCGCGTAAAATTTTGCACTTTTCGCTAACGAGTTGCTCGAAGTTTTCGAAATTAGCTACATGTGTAAAAGTGATTCCGGTTGTAATAGCGATATCGGGCCTAATTAAATCACTAATAAGATCCATTTCCCCCGGATGATCGATCCCTCCCTCGATTACCCCAAAACGTTCTCCTCCCATACGACTCAAGGAAAGCGTTACCCCTAATTCATTATTGAGATTTTCGGGTGTCGCATAAGCCTCGTCGCCAAGGAGTCGCTTTAACATATCCTTCGTAGACGTTTTACCGTAACTCCCCGTAATAGCGGTAATTATATAATGTTTCCGATGAAGTTTTGCGAGTGTTTTAGCTGCTTCAAATACGTCGGGCACTTGCACTTGGGGGAGGATTAGATTTTCATGAATATGCTGTACGATTGCACACGCCGCGCCTTGCTGTCGAGCATGGGGGAGAAATGTATGGCCATCGCGTTGGGCAGTTAGGGCGAGAAAACAATCTCCGGGCCGTAGGGTCCGAGTATCATTCCAAAACCCATTAACCTCTTCCGGGAATGCTCCGAAAAAAGTAGCCTGTGGTAATTGTTGGAAGAAAGAAGTTTTCATGGGGATAGATATTTTCTAATATTGGCAGGCGGAATTCGAAGTAAAGCGCGATATTTCGCAACCGTTCTACGTGTTAGCCAAATACCGTCTTGCTGCAAAGCTCGGGCAATCGCGTCGTCACTGAAAGGCATATTTTTTATTTCATTCCGAATTATATCTTTAATTCTTTCTTTAAGGGAATATTGTGCAATTAAAGAGCCGTGATTACCGTGCGAAAAAAATATATTGAGCGGAAAAATATCACGCGCTATTTGCACATATTTATTCTTAATCGCCCGCGATAAAGTAGAAGGATGAATGGCGAGTAGCGTAGCGACTTGTTTTTGATTTTGCGGACAAAGATACTCACTACCATGCTCCAAAAATTTAATTTGAGATTGTAAAATATAGTGGGCAATTTTCTCCAATGTTGATTGGCGCTGCTGTAGGGCTTGGATCAAGAATTGGGCATGCCGTTGATGTTCTGTGAAAAATTTTTTCTCCCCGCGTTTGAAAGAATGAAGCAAAAGCTCTTTATAAAGATCGCTCATCCTAATTTCGGGCATACCACGTATGGCGACAGTCCATTGGCTGTCTATTCTTTTGAAAATAATTTCCGGTGTAATTGGAAAATTTACTTGGACCGTAATCGTCTTTAATGGAGCAAAATTAAGGTGCTTCAAGGGAGCTAAAAGTGTACGCAATTCGGCAGGCGTCCGGTGAAGTATGCGCTGTAATTTCGTAAAGCGACGATGTTCGAGGTCGTCGAAATAATGGGCGACAAGCTCATAGAGAGGCGTATGTTTCGGGAGCTGGAGCTGCAAACAATCTTGTAAATCCCGCGCCCCAATACCTCGCGGCGAAAGTGTCCGCAGTAACGAGTATGCATCTTCCATGGGAGGCGTTTCCCACGGTATAGCTGTATCCTTCGGTAAAAATCCGGATTCATCGAGGCTATTAATAAGTATAATAAATGCTGTTTTTGTGGTTTCATCGATATCGGGGACTTGATCGAGAAGATAATCTTGGGGAGAACGTTCAGCAGCAATATTTTCTAAAAAATTTAACTTGCCTTCATCACTATTTATCCTATTATGCGTATATGTATGTTCATTATTTAAAGAGTCATTTACTGTGATATCGAGGAGTGGGTTACATTGGATTTCAGTGGAAATAAGTTGCTGTAGTTCTCCGATGGGTAGCTGAAGAATATTCAGAGAGCGAAGCATTAAGGGGGATAGATGTTGGGATTGGATCTGTTGGAGATTGGAGGAAAGTTCCATAAAATGATCGTGAAACAGGTACAAAATTTTTCAAGCTAAGTCACAAAATAAAACGGAAGGCCCGAAAGCCTCCCGCCTAGTCTAAAAAACATAAAAATAATATGATACGCTCTTTACCTTGTGTAAAAAAAATACTTTGCAAGCAAATTATTTCACGGGACCTATTTTATGCTAAAAAATAAAAACGGAAAACTTATAAGTCCCCCACCTAGTCTAAAAAACACAAAAATAATACATATTTTACTTTACGTAAAAAAACACTTTGCAAGTAAATTATTTCACGGGGCCTATTTTTTCTTTCCCGACGAATTCCTGTAAAACTTTCGGCAAAAGCACAGTTTCATTTTCTTGGAGATTATTTTCGAGGATAGCGGCGAGGACGCGTGGGATAGCAAGTCCGGAGCCATTAAGGGTATGGACAAATGTCGACTTACCGGTTACTTTTTCGCGGAATTTAATTCCTGCGCGACGCGCTTGAAAGTCTGTAAAATTACTGCAACTTGATACTTCAAGCCAACGGTTTTGCCCCCCTGACCATACTTCCAAATCATATTGCTTACTATGAGGGAAACCGATATCACCCGTACAAATCGAAAGCACGCGATAAGGAAGTTCCATTTTTTGCAGTAACATTTCGGCGTCGTGGCGGAGTTTTTCGAGTTCTTGAAAGCTATCATTAGGGTGAGTCCACTTAACGAGTTCGACTTTATCGAACTGGTGTAAGCGATTGAGTCCACGAACATCTTTTCCCCAACTTCCCGCTTCGCGGCGGAAACAAGGTGTGTAGCCACAACGATAAATCGGCAATTCCGATTCATCGAAAATCTCATCGCGGAAAAAATTTGTAACGGGGACTTCGGCGGTTGGAATCATGTAAAAATTATCCGTATCATTGTGATACATTTGCCCCTCTTTATCGGGGAGTTGACCAGTAGCCGTCGCACTATCGCTATTGACCATGATCGGCGCCATCAATTCGGTGTAGCCGTTAGCTTTAGCTTCATTTAAAAAAAATGTAATCAATCCGCGAACTACCCGTGCTCCATCACCGATGTAAAACGGAAAACCTGCACCCGTAACTTTTACGCCACGCGGAAAATCAATCAATTGATTAAACCACGAAATATCGTAATGCGGGACGGCAAACGGAGAAACTCGATCGATATCGCCCCAGGTTGCAATTGTTTGGTTGTCGTCCGCGCTCTTGCCTGTTGGAACAGATGCGTGGGGAATATTTGGAATACTGAGGTAGAGAGCTTTCCATTGTTCTTCGATTTTTTGAAATTGGGTCTCGAGATTTTTTACATTATCGGAAATAATACGCAATTCGTTAATTTTGGAATGAAATTCGGGAGATGTTTTATCGAGATTTTTAATAGAGTCGCCAGCGATATTTTGCTGCGCTTTTAGGGATTCGATATGCGTAAGGAGTTCGCGTCGTTCGTTATCGATTGCGATAAAGGCGTCCATATCACAGGTAAATTTTTTTTTGGCGATACCAGATTTAAGTTCGTTAGTATATTCACGGATAAATTTTAGATCGAGCATAATAAAATTTAATATGATATTTTTCCAATAAATACAATGTTAAATTGAACTTAAATGCCTTAATCTAAATATAAGGGCTGCTCGCCCTTATGATCCTCGCCAGGAAACATTGTTTCCTGGACCTTGGGACCGCCCTGGACCACGTGCAACGCACGTGGTCCAGGGCGAACTCAATGCCCCGGTCACACTATTATTAAGTTCAAAGAATAATATTCTTTGAACTATTTCTTGGCCCTAGATTGGATGCCAACGGCATCTAATCTAGGGCTACAAAGGAGGTCCAGGGGATCCATCCCCTGGCAGGTATGGGACGGAGTCCCATAAGAAGCGCGCCCCATAAGAAGCGGCGGAGCTCCATCAT
>JAITNS010000081.1 GCA_031290315.1 Puniceicoccales bacterium | reverse complement strand
AGCTGGCTCTACTTTAACTACTGGAGCTGGAGCTGCTTCTACTTCTGTAGCTGTAGCTGTAGCTGCTGGCCGTTCTTCTTCTTCTTCTTCTTCTTCTTCTGAACTTTCTGACAGTTTTTTATCTTCTGGCAGTTTTAAATCTTCTGACAGTTCTGAATCTTCTGGAGCTGAATCTTTAGAAGCTGGCTCTTTTGTAGCTGCTACTTTAGCTACTGGAACTGGCTCTGAATCTTTAGGAGCTGGCTCTGGAGCTTTTGGAGCTTCTGGCTCTGGAGCTGGAGTTGCTTCTAGAGTTACTTCTGGAGTTGCTTTTGGAGCTGCTTCTGCTCGCAGAACTTCAGGTTGATTAGGATTAATATTACCAGTACCAATAATAACACTTTGTCCCCCTAAAAGAGACGAAACTAATAATAAACTATTTTTTTTCTTCATAACTATATATTTATTTTGCACTTCCTTTATGCTGGAATGCTTGAAATATGTCAAGAGAAAAAATAACTTTTTTTAAGAATTAAAAAATTTCCACTTAAACTGCTTAAAGAAAAATGTATTTTGTTTAGATATAAGCCAGATTTTGTAAGCTAAATAGCTTGGAATTCATTTATCTAATAACTTTTGTAAGTTATTCCTCAAAAAGAGGTGCGACTAACCCGGAATCATTGAGCGAGCTACTCCATTCCTTATTCTGTCTTGCACCTGATTGGGTTTCCAAAGCGATATCGATTACTCAATACCCGGTGAGCTCTTACCTCTACCTTTTCACCCTTACCTTGCGGCGGTATATTTTCTGTTGTACTCTCCGTGAATGAATATTCTCATATTCACTCCCCATACTTTCATATGGAATCATGCTCTACGGTGTCCGGACTTTCCTATGGAAAAAGAAATATTTTTGCAAATATCCCTTTCCCCATCGAATTCCCTCTAAACAAAACACATTTATTATGAGAATAAACATCAAACTATCTGCAAGCACATTCTATCTAAAAAATCTTCGTAAATTTCATCCTCTTTTCCATGCCAAAATATCAATTGGTAACTGTGAATTAGATTAAATCCACTGTAATTTTTTGTAATTGCTTTTCCCTAGAAAATTAACTTTCGTACAAATTGCATAACTTAATGCATTTATCGGAAGAGTATAATCTAATCTCTAACAACAAATCTTCAACATCACACGCATTACGTGAAGGAAGAGGATTTGGAAGATTATTTAATATTTCATTTGAAATTTTTATTACTGTAATATCACAATCCTTGAAACTCCTACGGCAAATAGCATTAGAAAGGTCCGAATCTAATCCTGCCATGTTTCCATGAGAATTTGTACGGGTAATTTCCCCTTTGGGAAATATTTATTTGGCATTGCACATTGCATTACATTAACACGCGGATCATCAGACCTCGTCCCCATGGAAATCTCATATATTTTCTATATGCTATTGCGTAAAAATTTAATGAATTATTTTATTCCAATTTTTCGCACTATTCCAATTTTTCACACAATTATTGCAAATCTGCACCACTCTGCGAAGAAAGAAAATTACCAAATAATTGCGTATTGCGATCCAGCACTTGTAACGGTTGACCAAGCTCAGAACCCGATAAATCTACATCCAATTCATTTAATAGAAAATGAATTTTTCGACGAATAGCATCGATCAGTTCATTTATTTCACATTGGTCGTAATTTACATTCACACGAGGATCTCTTAATAAAGCTTGAATCAAAAATATCCCTCGATGTGTTTCTGGTAGTTGATCGATTATTTTCTGAACAATATCCCTAACTTCTCGATCATAATCACATAAAGCTCGACGACATATAGCATTACTTAATTGAGAAGCAATCTGAGCTTCAAAAGCAATTTGCAAAGGTAATTTATTATCGGTGCCTCGTTGATAAACATTTACTCTCGGATCTTGAATCAGTTTTTCAGCCATTGTTATTCCCATTTGTGTAGGTATTAGTTCTTGAGCTACAGCAGCCATAGCAACTATTAAAGGTGTTGCTTGATCTATATTAGGAATGTCAGGATTAACTTCTTCCCTTTCTAGTAATTTTTCGAAACAACCAAAACGTCCCCAACCCACTGTAAGCGAAAATGCCGTTTGCCTTCTTCTATTTTTCAAATTCCAATTTATATTAGGTTTTTGACAAAACACTCAAATCAATAAATCAAAAATCTCTTGATACTCTTGCCGAAAATCATCATTTCCACCTCCTTTTATTGCCAACATCAGGGCCGTATCGCCTTCCGCATTTTGCGCATTAATGTCTAAATTGGAATTCCTTAAAAAATACTGCACCATTTGAATATTACCTGTTCGAACAGCGTATTGAAACCAAGTATCTCCTGCAGGATTGGGATGCTCAAAAGTATTAGGCATTATTTGATTACCCATTTCTGCAACAATTTGTAGTATAACAGGAACAAGCTGATCTGAACCTATCCCAGTGGAAGGAGTCTCACTAGAAGCATGAGCTGCATCGTTCATAGAACCTAAAATCATTAATGGAATAGTGCTTATGTGGCCTGAGAATTTTTTTCGATTACTATCCATAATGGATTGAGATAGAAAAAGTATTTTAAGAAATGCAAGTAATTTTATAAATAATTTAATTTAATTATTTCTATTGATCTTCCTAAAAAGTTCGTATTATAATGTAGTCGCTGCATGGTTTTTTTACTTGTTACGATCATTTTAACATTAATTATCTCCGCTACCGCTTCCTTCCTCGAAGCGATTTTGTTTAGTGCCAATGATCTTGAGCTCGAAGATCTTCGCAGTAAATCGAAACGATCCGCTAGTTATATCGAAAAATGTAAGAAAAATGTCCAAGAGACTTCCTCTGCTATCATTATGCTGAACACCTTTTCTAATACATTTGGCGCTATTATTGCCGGGGGACTCGTCGTCAAAATTTACGGTGAAGATAAGCTCCTTTATTTTTCAATCGGTTTTACCATCGCAATTCTTATCCTGTCAGAAATCTTACCTAAAAATTTCGGACTCATTTACCGAAAAAAATTATATATCCCTGCAGCTTATCTCCTAAAATTTGTCGTATTAACAATGTATCCATTTTCCCGGGCTTGTCGTTTTCTTTTGAGATTAATTATAGGCAAGAAGTGCGTAAATGCAGCCTATTCGGATAGAGAAATTATGCTTTTAGCTGAAAAAAATGTCCGCGACGGTACGCTAACTCACCAGGAACGTGAAATGATTGAGAATACCTTAAAAATGGATTATACAATTATTTCTCAAATCATGACCCCACTTGATCATTTGAGCGCTTACAATAAAAATATGACCGTTCACGATATCTTTATCGCTAATAATGAAAATATTCCAACGGGACGTATTCCAGTTTATTCTAATAACCCTGAAAATCTGATTGGCGTGGTACATCGGAGAAAAATTTTACACGCTTTAGCGACTAATGCAGCTCATATTCAACTGCGCCATCTTATGGCAATCCCTAAAGTGCTTCCGGATAATATGTTTGTCGACGATGCTTTAAATGCATTATTAAAAAATTTAACTCAGCTTGCATTTGTAAAAAAAGATAATAGAATAGTAGGCGTGTTGACATTAGATGATATTTTTGAACACATAATTGGCGTTGAGATCGCTGAAAATGATGACATCGCTATTAAACAAAGCGTCCAAAATATCGCTAAACGAAAGGTAAAATTTAAGAGGAATACGCCATGAAATTAAGACAACTTTTACGCAATTCTTTTCAGAATGCAGTTGAGAAGCATCAAGAAGATCTTTTTCAAAAGCAGGGGGAGAATAATCCTAAAAATGAAGCAAAAGAAAATTTGCCAGAAAATGAGAATAGTGACCCTTTGGTGAATGATTTTCAAGCATTAGCTGATTTTTCTGCAAAATTAAATAAGCAAATAGAAAACAATACGGATAACATAACCATTATTGGCGATTCAGCTAACCGCGATTCAGCTAACAACGATTTTCTTAATCTCAATAATTCTAGTCCTTTATCGGCTTCTAATTTTGAGGTCAATGGTGGTGTTACTTCATTTACACCTACAGCTACTCAAACTTCTTTTTTTCGTTCTCAAACCTCTTTTTCTCGTCCCGCTTCGAGTACGACTTCTAAGAATATTTCTCCTATTTTCAATAATGATGATGCGAGTGATTTTGAGGTTGATAGTCAAAGTACTTCGGAGGTCACGCCTATATCTAAAAAAATTAGCAAGCAAAGAAAAGGTACTTATAGTTACACGCCACGCAAATCAAAAGCGGGTCAAGATGCTGAAAAAAAGAATTACAAAAAAAAGAAAGCACCGGGTTCCTTAAAGCTAGGGTTTGAAAAAAAGGCACAGATTGTTCGTCAACTTGCGACACTTTTAGATGCGGGAATGGATCTGCGATCTTCGCTAGCAATTCTTGAAGAACAGGAAGCAAGAAATAAGAATATATGGTTTTTTATTCATGATTTACTTACAAAAATTGAAGCAGGTGATTCTTTTTCGGACGCATTAACGTCTTCTATTGTAAAATTTGGCGAATCGGAGATTGCAATGGTACGAGCTGGGGAAGCGATTGGACGTCAAGCTGAAACGCTTGTAAAGATGGCAAATCTCATGGAGAAAAAAGTACGGATTAAGAAAAAAATTACGTCTGCCATGGTTTATCCGGCTACAGTATTAGTCGTATCATCGGTCGTAGTGTTATTATTGGTAGCCTTTGTTATACCTAAATTTGAAAAGGTGATTAACGATCAAATGGGCGCTAAAGCAATGCCAATGTTAACGGTTATAATTATTAAAACGAGTCGATTTGTAGCATCGCATTTCATACAAATACCGATATTTATAGGCATTTTTTTTAGTTTATTTCTTGCGATTAAGACATTGCCGTTTGTAAAGAAGTTGTTTTATAAGTTTTTGCTGACAGTTCCTTTGGTAGGGAATTTTATGATAAGTTGGTGTATGGTATTGTTTTCACGGACATTTGGCGATTTACTGGTTTGTGGATGTTCGTTGGTCGAGGCATTAAGAATGGCACGGGAAAGTATAGGGAATTATAATATGAAGGAGAATTTATCGTTGACAATAGAAGATGTCCAACAAGGAATGTCATTGACAGATTCTATAAGGCGACGAAGTATATTTCCAGCGATGGCAGAAGGCTTGGTCAAAGTTGGAGAGGAATCAGGAAAGTTAGGGGAAATGATGAATAAGGTAGCGGTATCCTATGAGGAGGAACTTAATGAAGTAATCGGGCGCTTGACAGCAATGATTGAACCTGTACTGGTAATATTTTTAGCGGGATTTGTTGGGTCGGTTGTAATTGGGTTGTTTTTACCTTTGGTCGCACTCATTCAAAATATAGGTACTTGATTTTTTATGGGGCTCTGCCGCTGTCTATGGGGCTCGCCCCCCATAACCCCCGCCAGGGGATGGATCCCCTGGACCTCCTATTATGGCCCTAGATTAGATGCCAACGGCATCTAATCTAGGGCCAAGAAATAATTCAAAGAATATTATTC
>JAITNS010000002.1 GCA_031290315.1 Puniceicoccales bacterium | reverse complement strand
TTACGCAGCCTTTTAATGCGCGGCGGGCATTATTTTTAACTCGGCGAAATTTTCAACGCGCCTTTTCTTGCGCTGTCGCACTAGGAAGCTTATGTGTCGATATCCAGCACGGAATCAATGTCTGCTTCAAATTTGCGATGAAATCGTGTTTTAAGCTCATTTTTTGTTAGCTAAAAGTATATAAATGCCTTGATAATAAGCTATTCAATGATATACTATTCAATAACAAATTAGACAATAGCCACTACAGTAGTTAATAAACAATGGCTTACAGCTTCATTGGTTACAGAAATCGTGAAAAAAGGAGATTAATTATGAAGATCAGAAAATCGATTGTTGGAATTGTAGTGATTTTGTGCATCGCGTTATCGGCATATTCGCAGCAGCAGTACGACAGCATAGCAGATTTTGAATGGCGGGTAATAGGCGATACGCTGGGCATTGCGAGCTACACGGGCATAAAGAAGGATGTCCGTATTCCACCGGATGTAAAAGGAGTGCCCGTTACCAGTATTGGTTATTTTGCATTTTCGGGGAAGAAATTAATAAGCGTGACGATTCCGAGCAGTGTTACCAGTATTGGTGATTATGCATTTTACGAAAACCAATTATTAATAAGCGTAACGATTCCGAACAGCGTTACCAGTATTGGGGAGGGTGCATTTGCGGGAAACCAATTAACGAGCGTAACGATTCCAAACAGCGTTACCAGTATTGGGGAGGGTGCATTTGATGGTAATGTAACAATACGCTGATTGGCTGTTGTGGGCGCTAACGCCCGCAACGGTTTGCTAAAATGATAAAAGGAACAAAAAGAGATTAACTATGAAAATAGATGTAATAATTCCGTTTCTGTCGGATAACAAAGAAAAAATAAAAATCAATTGTGCGATGGGTAGCGAAAATGCCGATGTCAATAAATTGGTTCCCTTAAATGAATTGTCAAAAGGTAAATTTAAGGAATGGCAAGAGAATCAAAGAAAGAAAAACTTTAATAGAGATTATATTTTATCACTAATTTATAAGCAAAAAGGTGAATGGTTGTTTGCAGGCATATACAAAAATATTAGTGTAATAGAAAAATCAGACGGTGGGTTTACGTATAAAACTAAATTATTGCCTCAAGGCAAAGATTTTATTGGTAGATTAATTGTAAAATACAAAAATCCTAGACAAACTTATTTAAATTTTGAAGAGCAAGTTAATGTGTTAGAAATATGTGAAATAATGCGGAACACATATAAATTTGATCCATTTCCTGGTTTTAAATCTGTTCATGTTGAATTCGATGTTTTAAAAAGAATAATTAATGAAGAAGAAAATGGCTGGAAAATGGCATTATCGAGTGTAAAAGGTGTGTATTTAATTTCTGATAAAAAAAATGGAAAATTGTATGTTGGTAAAGCATCTGGTGAAAATGGGTTTTGGCAAAGATGGAAACAATATGTAGATGGTAAACTCGAAGGACACGGCGATGATAAAAAATTAAAAGAGCTTATAGATAAGAAAGGTAAAGAATATAGTTCAAACTTTAAGTTTTCCATTTTAGAAATTTGTAATTCAAATGCAACCGAGACAGAAATTGTAAACAGAGAAACGTTTTGGAAAAATTGTCTATTAACCTTTGATTTTGGATATAATTTTTGCGAGAAACATAAAATTTCTTTATAGCCATTGCCAACGAAGGTAATTAAGCTATGAAGTAATTTTTTTGACAATATCATGTGGTGAAATTCCATTCGTTTGTGTGGTCAGTGTGGTCAGTGGTTTTTTTCTTAAAATTTCCCAGTAAAGCTCCGTGTCTTTGTGTGGCATACTCCGCACTGCTCCATGCTAGGTGTGAGGCTCACTTTAATCCCGAAGTCGCTCAAAGAATACAGGGCGGCAGGCAATCATTTTTTCCATAATATTTGTAAAAGAAGTTGACAAGATATACATAAAGATATATACTAAATAAAGGTTAGATGATGCCAAAAAGATATTCAAGTTCCGAACTGATTGAAATGATTCAAGCGGATGGATGGGTTGAAGTCAGGATCAAAGGTTCTCACCATCACTTCCATCACCCACTCAAAACCGGAGTTGTAACGATAGCCCATCCTCAAAAAATAACGAAGCCGGGAACAGCAAATAGTATCCTAAGGCAAGCAGGTTTGAAAAAGGATTAAAAAAGAGGTGTACAATGAAAAATAAAGAATATATAGCATTTTTAGAATCAGTAAAAGGAGAAGGTGGCTACGGAGTTATAGTTCCTGATCTTCCCGGATTCTCTTCGTATGGTGATACCCATGCGGAAGCGGTTAAAAACGCGACCGAGGGTTTGGCTAGCCATATTAAGGTGATGAAGGAATTCGGCGAAAATATACAGAATCCACGCTCACTTGAAGAAATCAAAAAAAACTGGGACGGCTGGCAGGATTGGAATAGAGATGTTGATGATTATTTGGTGGTACTCTTACCCGTTCTTCCGCCCTATGGCACGGAAAAAGTTTTAATATCCATGGACGTTGGACTTATAGCCCGCATTGATAGAGTATCAAAAAATCGCTCAGCTTTTTTTGCAAGCGCAGTCGAACACTTTTTAGATGCCGGAACTACTCGCAAACAGGCATAATTAGTTCCCTTGATCGCTAACCCCTAATCCCTAAACTCCCTATTCCCTGACCTCCCGTTTTTGTGTACAATACACACTTGAGGACAATTATGCCGTTAAATCCGTCAATCAAAAAAGTTATGGTTATCGGTTCGGGACCGATTATTATTGGGCAGGCTGCCGAATTCGACTACGCGGGCACTCAGGCGTGTAAGGCGCTCCGTGAGCAGGGCTTGAGCGTGGTGCTCGTGAACTCCAATCCCGCGACGTTGATGACAGACAGTTCCATGGCTGACGCGATTTATATCGAGCCGCTTATTCCCGAAACAATCCGGCGTATTATAGAAAAAGAGCGCCCCGACAGTTTGCTTTCAACGCTGGGCGGGCAG
>JAITNS010000050.1 GCA_031290315.1 Puniceicoccales bacterium | reverse complement strand
TAAGGGCTACTCGCCCTTATTAATCCCCGCCAGGAAACATCGTTTCCTGGACCTGGGGACCGCCCTGGACCACGTGCAATGCACGTGTTCCAGGGCGAACCACAATGCCCGGACAGGCTGTGCTAATAGGCATAATACCTGGCCACAACTTATTAAGTTCAAAGAATAATATTCTTTGAACCGTTCTTTGGCCCTAGATGAGATGCCAGCGGCATCTCATCTAGGGCCACCAAGGAGGTCCAGGGGATCCATCCCCTGGCAGGGTATGGGACGGAGTCCCATAAGAAGCAGCCCCAGGGGATCCATCTCCTGGCGGGGTATGGGACAGAGTCCCATAAAAAGCAGCTTACACTTATTCTTCGAAGAGACCAAAATCGAGTTGACTTTCTTCTATTTTAACTGTAAATTTTTTTCGCAATTCTCCTTGCACTACATTACCTTCCGCTTCTAATATTTTCAGCACCTCTTTAGCTCGTTGAATAACAGAGGGCGGCATACCGGCTAATTGGGCGACATGGATACCATAAGATTTATCAGCAGCGCCTTCTTCGATGGAGTATAGGAAAATAATTTCCTCATTCCATTCCTTAACAACAACATGAAAATTTTTGACGCGATTAAGATCTTTTGCTAATTTCGTCAATTCATGGTAATGGGTTGCGAATAAGGTCCGGGGACCAAAGCGCCAACGCTCATGTAAAAACTCTACAATTGCCCAGGCAATACTTAATCCATCATAAGTACTTGTTCCACGTCCGACTTCATCTAAAATAATTAAACTGCGACTGGTTGCATTATTTAAGATATTAGCGGTTTCATTCATTTCCACCATAAACGTCGAGCTACCACTAGCGAGATCGTCATTGGCACCGATCCTTGAAAAGATGCGATCTACGAGTCCCATGCGACAAGCCTGTGCCGGCACCCAACACCCCATCTGTGCTAAAATTACAATCAATGCTACCTGTCGAATATAGGTCGATTTTCCTGACATATTAGGCCCTGTAATTAGCGCTATTTGTATTTCAGTCGAGGAAAGGCGGGTATTATTAGCGATAAATTTATGGATACTACTACCTATTTCCTCCGATTCTTTGATAATTTTTTCAATAACAGGGTGACGTCCTTCCAGGATATCCAATTCGCAATCGTCAATAATTTCTGGTTTACAATAATTCCAATGCTTAGCGAGTTGCGCCCAACCACTTAACACATCGATCTCCGCTAATTTTTTAGCCATTTCGCAAAGCAGCGCATTATCTTCTAAAATACGGCCGACGATTTTTTTCAAAAGTTCTTGTTCGAGTTCGATGAGGCTATCATTGGCCGATAAAATCTCGCGTTCCTTTTGTTTTAGCGCTTCGGTGACATAGCGTTCGGCATTAACGGTTGTTTGGCGACGGATATAGTCATTGGGGACAAGATTTAAATTAGATTTTGTAATTTCGATAAAATATCCAAAATTATTATTATATTTGATGCGTAAATTTTTGATACCCGTACGTTGTTGTTCGGCGTGTTCAAATTCGCAAAGCCACTCGTTACTGTGATTTACTAACTGCCGCAAATGATCTACCTGCATATCAAATCCATCGCGAATATAACCACCTTCCCCGATATCGTTGGGTAAATTATCTGCCAAAGCATTACTAAGTAAGTCTAGTAATTCTGGGAATAAATGAATTTCCTCTGACAATTCCTCGATTTCTTTGGTTTCGAATCGATTTAACATGCGAATAATTTCTGGTAATTGGGACAATGTTAGGCGCAGGGACCCTATTTCCCGTGGATTACGAATATGATTACTAATACGTGTTAGTATACGGGGGACATCGGCGGTATGGTTAAGGAGTTGTTTTAGGGAATCGACATCTTCCATATGTTCTAAAAATCCGCCTACGACATCATGTCGCCATATAATTTCTACTTTTTTAATTGAAGGTTCTACGAGCATTTTTTCGAGTAATCGGGAGCCCACTGCTGTTTTTGTATAATCAATAACAGACAATAAAGTATGAATTCTGCTTCCTTTTCCGTTTCGAAAGAGCTCCAAATTACGTGCCGTATTGGGATCGATCATCATCGCATATTGTTGTTGGAACTTACGGATTTGAGTAATATTATTTGGTTTTTGGCGTAAATTATCGGTGACATATAGAATTAGGGCACCAGCTGATATGAGTGCGGGGTCATCGGATTCGATCCCATAGCCGGCCAAATTTTTGACTTTAAAATTTTCTAATAATAGGGCAAGATTACGATCGTGGTCAAAATAATAAGAAGGCAATTCGGTTAGCAAGCGATTGGCTGATAAGGAGCGTAACATTTCGCGATCGCGGGTAGGCAATTGTTCTATTTTTTCTTTATCATTGGGGTCGAGGATAATTTCATGAGGATCCAGAGCGAAGATGAGGGGACTCAAATCATTAAGATCTTTACCATCTGCGATTTGGAATTCGCCCGTTGATACTTCGAGCCAAGCGATTGAAGTTCCCGTTGGGTGTAATTTGAAGCTCAAGAGGTACTGATTATGTTTTGGGTTAAGGAGATTTTCGGTAATGAGGGTACCTGGGGAGAGTATTTTAGAGATTTGGCGATTAACGATTTTACCGGGGCGAGCGATTTCGGTTTGGTCGCAGACAGCGACTTTATAGCCGGCGTGGATTAATTTTGCGATATAAGAATCGGCGGCATGGTGAGGGATACCGGCCATGGGGGCATCCTGGCGTTTCGTTAGGGTGATGCCGAGGATTTTGGAACCGATGATAGCGTCCTGATTAAAGAGTTCATAGAAATCGCCGAGGCGGAAGAGGAGCAAAGTATTTTCTGGGATAGACTGTTTCAAATCATTATATTGGCGCATCATGGGGGTATTGAGGAGATCATTTTCCGACATGGGGTGAATAATAAATGTCTTCAAAAAAAACCTCAATTAAAAAAACAAGGACTTTTTTTGGAATATAGATAATTTTTCGGAGGTCGTAGAAAAAGATTACTACCATTTTAAATAATTGGAGTAACACAGTAAATATAAAAAAAAGATTTATTTATGAAGAAAAATTTCAATAAATTAAAATATTCCTTACGATTAAAATATTCCTTACCTGAAATCATTTATTGATCACATTTACTTAATTAGCAGAAGGAGGAGGTGGTTGACAGCCACCATAGAAGATTACTTTTTTTGGAGGATTTTCACGGAGTAGGCAGCTCCATTGAATTGTTCCATCGTCTGTAGGTATTCTTGTTGATGTGACAGGTAATCCCGTACGAATCTCTGTATCATCAGAAAATTTAAAGCGAAAATCAGAGGTAATAAATTTTCCATCATTACTTGTATCCATAATGCCATATAATATTTCACTTTCTACTTTTTCAGAGAGCCTGAAAGAACCATCTTGGTTATCAAAATACATAGTTGTTTTAAATCCTTCATACTTAAGAGCAAGATCTGCCCCATTTTCTTGATTGAAATCTGCGAGCAAAGATGCACCGGTAGCCGTATTGTTACCACGGTAATTCAACAAAAACTGCTTTGTAACATCTAAAGCATCCTTATCTGAAAGGTCGCTTTGGGTTTTGATTTGGTTAAAAAGTGCCTTAAATATCATAACATAATCAGCCTCATTGGACGCGTTGCCTTGTTGTTGAGCTGATGACAAAGATGAATCTTTTAACGTTATTTTCACTTGTTGATCGCCGATTTTTAACTCAATAGGTCCAAGTTCCCTGGGTATATCGCATAAAGCTCCTCCGCATAATGAACGCTTCCGTGCTTGATAATACTTCCTCTTTTCAGGATCGGTTTCATTTGCCATTTTTTCGTTAAAAAATGTACTAAACTGATGTGCCATAGTTTCGATACTTTCTGCTTGCATAACTTTTTGACAAAATTCAGGATCAGGATTAGTATCTGGATCATTACTTGCTCGGACAATCTCAATCGCTCCTTTTTGAATATCAGCTGCCAAAAGCGGCACATTTTCCAAAGCGGAATTAGTTAGGCAGGCTTTTAGCAAAGCATTGTATGTTTCATCTCCTTGCTGAATGCCATATTTGCCACATTGTTCGCACAAAATGTCCATTAATGGTTTTTCTTCTGTCGCCCGATCTTTGAAAACAGGTATTAAACTTTTTGCTAATTCTAATTTATACGCTGCTAATTCATCTTTATTAGCCAATAAAG
>JAITNS010000048.1 GCA_031290315.1 Puniceicoccales bacterium | reverse complement strand
CAAACGCTTCCTGCGAGGTGCTTGTTTTGTTTGTTTGTAAGTTATAAATTAAGATTTTAAAAATTCAAGTATTCCTAAATTTATTCGAGATGATATAGTATAAGGAAAATAAAACAATAAATAGATTGCATTTTGAAAAATAAGGGTAGTTTCAGTAAAGATATGGCACGAGTTTATCGATATTTGATTACGGGGACGCACGGGTGCGGGAAATCGACCTTATCCCATCGCATTTGTTCGGAGCTTAAAAAAAGTGGCTATAATGCGATTGTAATTAGCGAAACTGCTCGAGAATCACCTTTCCCCATTAACCAAGGGCAAACGGTAAATTCTACGCTTTATATCGCTTTAAAACAAGCAGTTAAGGAGTTGGAGGCGATAGCCCATGGTTATCGTTACCTCGTATTAGATCGGGGAGTGCTCGATTCGTTTGTATATTCCGAAGCGGCGAGGAAAGAAGAAATAGGGGAAGTAGAGGCGAAATTAATCGAAGCGTTTAAGGCATGGACACGGGAATACGATGATATTATTTTTGTGAAAAATGAGGGAAATGAAACCTTACAGGCCGATGGAGTGCGGGATACGGATATAAATTATGCGAAAAAGATCGAGTATTTATTTGAAAATTTGCTGATGGACGAATTTAAAGATCGTGTGCGGGTGGTCACCTATGGCGATATGCTAGAAAGTAAGGTGAGAGTAGGAGAAGGGGGAAGAATTTATTTAGATTATGAGCGGTATTACGAATTGGTTAGTTGAGAATCAAGTGCAAATAAGTCTTTGGGTATTTACCTGGATTGCGCTTGTAGGGTCCTATTATAATGCAACGATGCGTTGTAAATTAAGTTATATATTATGGTTTGTGAGTAATTTCTTTTTTTTGGGACATAATTTTCGCATTGGAGAGATTCAGCAGGGGGTATTGTATACGGTATTGCTGATCACATCGGTTGTGGGTATTAAAAATACGATTCATCAAAAAGGTTGGTTTAGTAGATCTCAGGTTAATTGATAATTGCCATAACATATCATTATTATTTTTTTAGGAAACGTAGATATGGAAGCGGAATATGGGGGGCCGACGATGGAGCAGATTGTTGGTCTATGTAAGCGACGGGGATTTATTTTTCAATCGTCAGAAATTTACAATGGCGTTGCGGGTTGTTTTGATTATGGACCTCTCGGCGCTGAGCTTAAAAAAAATATAAAAGAAGCTTGGTGGAATGAGATGGTACATCGTCGTAGCGATATTGTGGGTCTTGATTGTTCGATTATTATGCATTCGAATGTATGGAGAGCATCGGGGCATGTGGATGGATTTTCGGATCCGATGGTGGATTGTAAAATATCCAAAATGCGTTACCGCGCAGATCAATTATATTTTGCCAAAATTATCGTTGCCGGTGAAGTTATTGGTTATGTATCGGTTTTAGAGGATGGGAAGATGCAAGCCGTTGCTGAAAATCAGGCCAACGAATTGAAGCGAAAGTTAGCTAGGAAGGGGGAGTTGGAGGCGATTGTTTTGAAGCCTTATACGGAAGCGACGCCGGAAGAATATGCATTAATTCCTTCTCCAGCGACCGGAAAGCCAGGTTCTTTAACGGCGCCGCGTGCTTTTAATTTGATGTTTCAGACACATTTAGGGGCAGTAGTCGATGATACTTCGGTAACTTATTTACGGCCGGAGACGGCGCAGGGGATGTTTATTAATTTTAAAAATATCTTAAACACTTATCGTCTCAAATTACCATTTGGGATTGCGCAAATGGGGCGATCGTTTCGCAATGAGATTACGCCGAGGAATTTTTTATTTCGTTCGCGGGAGTTCGAGCAAATGGAGATGGAATTTTTTATTCAGGACGATGCGGATTGGCAAAAATGTCATGAATATTGGGTAACAGAATGTTTTAATTGGTTAAAAGGGATTGGATTGAGGGAAGATTTATTAGGGCTTGATGTTCATCGTCCGGAGAAGTTGGCGCATTATTCCCGTGCGTGTACGGATATTACATTTCATTATCCTTTTGGAGTACAGGAATTAGAAGGGATTGCGGCGCGAGGAAATTTTGATTTAAGGCAGCATCAAGGTGCGAGTGGGAAAAATTTAGAATATTTTGACGAATCGCAGAAGCGGAGTTATTTACCACATGTTATTGAGCCGGCGATTGGGGTTGATCGTTTATTTTTAGCGTTATTATGTTCTGGGTATTATGAGGAAGAAGTGGAGGGGGAGGTACGTATTGTTTTGAAATTACACCCACGGATAGCGCCTATCAAGGCAGCAGTATTACCATTAGTTAAAAATCGTTCTGAATTAGTAGCGTTAGCGAAGGATTTGCACAAGAAATTATCACATAGTTTTTACATTCAATATGATGAGAGTGGGGCGATTGGTCGTCGATATCGTCGCATGGATGAGGTTGGGACGCCTTATTGTATTACGGTAGATTTTGATTCTCTTGAGGATGGGACATTTACATTACGCGATCGCGATACGATGAAGCAAGACCGACTTACGGAGAGTGAAATTTTTACATTTTTACGGGAGCATTGTTCCTAGGAGAGTAAAAAATATTTAATTTTAGATGGATTATTTTTTTAAAGAAATTAATTATTTTCACCATGTTAGGAAATGATCTCGTTGATATATCTACACAGCTACATAAATGCGACAGAATGAAGCAAAATTAATTTGTAAAAAAATAAAATTAGTATTATTTTTTATATTTGTAAAAATTATAGAAATAATATAATCTAAAAATATGTCCTCATTACGACCGTTTCAAAACTTACCGTCTTCACCGCTTCCTGGGGCACAAGATGTAGGGACTCTTAGGGGGGCAAATCAAACTCCTGGTTCGCCTCCGGTTAAGCAAAACCAAATGAATCGGGGGGTTGCTCAAGGGAGTGCACAAGCAAGTAATGTTGGTGCGCAGGTGTCTCTGAGTGGACGTGCAATTACATTGTCTAAAAAAAATTTTATTGCCTCTTGGTTTTCAAAAAGAAATACAATATCTAAATTGAGGCAATATAAGCAACCAACGAGTGAAGAGCGAATTAATATCTTAAAAAAACAACTTGATAAAGGACACTTAGATTTTTCGAGGATTAAAGAATTACGTCAAGAGGGAAAAATTAATGATTTTGAGGTGCATTATCTCGTACAACGAGAATTGTTTGAGAAGGGTGAAATTGGTGGATTAACATTTGCGAAATCAGTGATATGTGTTTTCAAAGACCAGGCAACAGAAAGAAGAGGATTGGTTGATATTTTGCGCGAACAATGTAATTTTGATTCTAAAAGTGATGATTTTAAAAATTTGTTATCGGATTTTATGCAGGACCAAAGCTTGAAAGGAGTTACTTTATTGGCTAATAAAGATGAATTAGCAGCGTATAAATTAGAATTAGCAAAAAGTTTAATACCTGTTTTCAAAGATCGGGCGACAGAAGAAAAACCATTAATGGACATTTTGTGC
>JAITNS010000102.1 GCA_031290315.1 Puniceicoccales bacterium | reverse complement strand
GCTGCTTCTATAGCACTTTCTATTGACTCATTCATGGGGCAATATTTCTATATTTTATCGACAAAAAGGCAAATATTTTCGAGTAATCAGTTTAGAAACTGAATCTATTGATTATACTTGCCTATTAGATTATCGATCCTCTCACTTTCATGTATTCTTTGCTCAACATCTAGACCAGTGCTGCCTGCTTCTTTAAATAACTCGCTTTCCAAAAGCGTCAAATCTAATCCACTTTTTATATTATTTAACGACACCACTAGCCCATTTTGTTCAGTTATTGATTTCTCCATTTCTTGTTGTAATGCTTGTATGCTTGTCTTAATACCTTCCACCTCTCTATTAAGCTGATCCGATGATTCTTTTCCCAGATTAGCAAGACACCCTGGTAGCTTATTCAATTGTTCTTCAATTTGCGATTGTAGCGCTGTTATTTTTTTTTCTGCACGAGGGAAATCGGTTTGTCGCATATCTGACTTTTTTCGTTCTTTTTCTATTAAATTTAATAATCTCCCACAGTTTTCTTGCATGCTTAAAGCTGCAGTAATAACACCTCTAAATTGTGTACCAACAATATCAAGTTGTTCACTTAGTTTTTCCATTTGATTATTTAATGATTTTAGCTCTTGATCTATTTTTGATAACTCATTTTGTGAAATATTTCCGGTGTTAAGACGTTCCTGTAATACCTGTGCTGCAGCAAACTTTTCATTTAAATTCTGTTGAAATCCGTTTATTTTGGCTTCCAATTCAGTATGCTGAATATTAAATGTCCCTTTAGATTGACTGTTTCTTACTTTATTAATGTCTTCAATTACTTCTTTTAAGAGATTTACTGTTTTAGATAGCCCTTGTTGAACCTCTTGCATTTTTCCTATTATTGCTAAATTTTTGGTTATAGCCGATTGCATTCTCATACATTCCTTTCTTTGATTTCTCATTTCTCCCATTTCTGTAGAAGTCGATACCTCTACTTTTCTACCATCAACAATGCAATTCTTTATTTTATTGCTATCTAACAACGCCTCTGTAATTTTCACTTTGTCATTATCTTTTATTTGGAGTGAACCACACGACAACCCTATAGCAGTCTTAAGATTTTTAAAAAAGCCACTTCCCTCTCCATTTATTGCCTTTGCAGCTGCCCAATTGCTGACAACTACACTCTTCCCCCCCCAACTTACATCAATTCCCATATAGTTGCTATTCTTTATTTTTTTACATAATGTCAAGCTATTTGTAAAACAATATCTTATATATGCGTTGGGAAAATATTATAAAGAAATAAATAAGGGCTCCCCGCCCTTATGATCCTCGCCAGGAAACATTGTTTCCTGGACCTTGATTATTTACCAAAGCACATTGTGCTTTGATAAATATTAAGTTCAAAGAATAATATTCTTTGAAGTGTTCTTTAGCACAAGACTCTAGCCCAATAATTATATATAATATATATAATTATTGGGCTAATAGCCAGGTCAAGGAGTCCGCGACTCCTTGCGGGGTATGGGGCGGAGCCCCATATCTCTTAGCGCCCCATATCTTTTCTTTTTGCAGCTGCACGACCTAAGCGATCATTAATTGCAATACCAATGCCTACTTTTTCCGGAACTTGACTGCAAATCATATCAAAATTTATTTTATCCAAGCGCTGAAGTAGGGCAAACATATTGTGTGCGATCTCACTTAAATCTCCATCTTCGCTGAACCAAAAAATATTTTTTTCCTTTTCTAATTTATTTGATTGCAATTGCGCTTCTTTTCGAGATACATAAATTATGGCGATATTTTGAGAAATACTTTCTGAAATTTCCTTTACAGATTGCTTAAATAAGCGCAATTTTGTTTGTGGGCTATAATGTTGCTTTAACATTCCAGGTGCTGAAAAATCCGTTGTAATAAAAGAATGGTAAGGCTCGATTTTTTCACCTAAAACATTTTCAATCATTTCCGCCGTAATTGCCCCTGGGCGTAAAACTGTAAAATGTTTTCTACTTAGATCTAAAATCGTCGATTCAACTCCTACTTCACAGGGCCCACCATCTAAAATATAAGGAATTTTATCACCGATTGACGCTTGCACATGTTCCGCGCAAGTCGGGCTTACATAGCCGAAAGGATTTGCGCTTGGTGCCGCTAGTGGTCCCGATCGGCGTAAAACTTCCCGAAATACAGGATGGGCAGGGATTCGAATCGCTACCGTTTTTTTTCCAGCACTGATTATATGCGAAATAATCTTTTTTTTTCTTAAAACAAAAGTCAATGGCCCTGGACAAAAGATATCTGCAAGTCGCCATACCTTGTCTAAAAGAGTACTATCAATATCGACTAAATCGCGTAGGGACGGAAAATCTAAAACATGCACAATTAAAGGATCGAATAAAGGTCGTTCTTTAACTTCAAAAATCTTTTCCAACGGCGTATCATTACTAATAATTCCCGCTAAACCGTAAACCGTCTCCGTTGGCAATGCTACGACCTCCCCCAATAATAATGCATCAACTACTTGTCCGATCGCATCTTCCGTCGGGTTTAAAATCTCCGCTAATTTTACCACTACTTCATTAATAACATATTGCGAGCGCGCTTAATCATACGCGTAATATGTCTTTGCTGGCGAGCATTTAATCCGGTATATTTGCGGGGTAAAATTCTCCCCGTACCCGTTACATACTGAGATAATGCACTTACATCTGTCCAATCGACCTCCAATGGAGAAGGCGTCGACACTTTCTTTTCTTCGGAAATATCCATAAATTAATTGAAAAATATACAACCTACTTTTCACTAAAAAGCAAGAAAAATAATTAGTGGCGTGCACTTTGGCGCCAATTTAAGATAAAGAAAAGGGATCCTATAAGCGCACAAATACCAAAGAAAAGGAATACGGCATTCCAGCCCCAACAATCCGCTATTTTTCCTACACCGATACCCGAAACTGCTCCGCCTAGGTAGCCAAATGTTCCGGTCAAACCATTAGCCGTTGCTGCTGCCCGCTTCGAACCTAATTCTGCTCCAGACATCCCCAATAAAGTCTGCGGGCCATAAACAAAGAATCCTATTAAAATCAATAATACGCTATTAAGTGTTTGCGAAGAACTCGGAAGGTGCCAAAATAAAAATAAGAGAACAATTAGTACCGCCATAAAATAAAATCCAGCACAACTCCGACGTCCTTTAAATATATAATCCGAAGCCCATCCTGCAAATATTCCGCCTAATACGCCCGTTAATTCAAATATGGATGTTTGCACACCTGAGCCTAAAGCGGAGGCACCTTTCGCCTCTTGTAAAAATGTCGGCGCCCAATTGAAAAATCCCATGCGAATAATATAGACAAAGAAATTCGCCATACATACATATCTTAACGCTTTATTCGGTAAAATATGTTTCATAAAAATTTCCCGAAATGTTACCGCTTCCTCCTCCTTATGTGCTCCATTATAAACAAAGCCCTCCTTTTCTTCGACCGGCGGTAACCCTAAGGATTCTGGGGTATCGCGCAAGCGCTCAAATAAAATACCTGCTAACAATAGGGCAATAACAGCTGGTACAATGAATACCGAACGCCACCCAAAACTAGCCAGTAACCAGGATCCTCCCAATAAAATCGCAACGCTACCAAATTGATGGGACGCATTAATAATACCCCAACGCGTTCCTAATTCTCGTGACGAATACCAATGTGTCATGAGTCTTGAGACCGGTGGCCAACCCATCGCTTGAAATACGCCATTAAATGCGTAGAGGAACGCAAAGACCCATACTGAATGTGAAAATCCAGCAAAAAATGTACAAATCGACGCCCCGACTAATCCAATTGACATGAAATAACGGGCATCGGTGCGGTCACAGATTGCTCCGCTAATAAATTTTACAACGCCATAAATAATCGAAAATAAGGCAAAGACCCAACCAATTTGTGATTTCGTGTAACCAAATTCCTTGAGCATTTCGGGTGCTGCAACTGTCAGATTTTGGCGTACCAAATAAAAAGCGGCATACCCCAAAAATAAGGAATAAAAAATACGCGTTCTCCAATAACGATACTGGCGATTCACATATACCATACGCATAGTCGATTGGCGTACCTTTGATTCTGCTTTCCGCTCTTTAGTCGCAACATAAGTCATGGCACGTATCTTTATGCGATTCCACTATTTCGCAAATCGTTTGCCCATAATAATCTTTTTTCAAAAAAATTCCCCCAATCATTACAAAAACTCATGCAAAATAATCCATAATTGAAAAAATTCCCTTGACTCATTATATTTTATTCTTAAAGCAAAATAATATTTTCTTTTCCTTGTAAAGATATGTTTGTTATCTATTCTACGGCGATAAGAGATATTTTCTAATATTAATCATTATGAATAATGAAAAAAAAGTCATTCTTACGGGTATGCAGCCAACGGGATTCCTTCATTTGGGGAATTTTTTAGGAGCAGCGAATAATTGGAATAAAATACTCGACCAATATACATGTTATTTTTTTATTCCCAATCAACACGCAATCACTATTCCGCAAGTGCCAGCGAATCTTCGTAATGCGACCTTAAATTGCGTTGCCCAATATATTGCTTGCGGCCTCGATCCAAACCGCTGTACGATTTTTGTCCAATCTCATATTATCGGACACACGGAATTAACTTGGGTCCTCAGTTGTCTGACCCCACTTGGACAACTTTACCGCATGCACCAATTTAAAGATAAATCCGCTAAAAAAGAAAATATTTATTCCGGGTTATTGTATTATCCGGTTTTAATGGCTGCTGATATTTTATTGTATAATGCAGATTTTGTCCCGACCGGTGAAGACCAACGGCAACATGTCGAGCTTGCCCGCGATCTAGCAGAAAAATTTAATGTAACTTATTCCGAAACATTTACCATTCCTTCTCCTTTAATCGAAACGTCAGGTGCACGAATTATGTCGCTTAAAGCACCGGAGCATAAGATGTCGAAATCGGATTCCGATAGTAATGCTACGATCTATATTACCGACGAACCAAAAATAATTCAAAAGAAAATCGCTTCTGCGGTTACCGACTCCGGCGATATCATTGCCAATGATCCGAAGCGTCCAGGGATCGCAAATTTATTGAATATTTACTGTGCTGCTACGGGGATTAGCATGGAAGAGGCCGAAGAAAAATTTTCCACTTACCGTAGCTACGCGCCCTTCAAAAAGGAACTTGCCGATGTACTTATTACCTTATTGGAACCGGTACAAGAGAAATATAAATCTATCAAAGACGATAAGGAATATTTGCAATCCGTCATTCGAAAAGGTACTGAAATGGTACAGCCTATTGCCTACAGAACTCTTTCTAAAGTTTATCGCAAAGTTGGATTTTTAGACAAATAAAGATTTCGTAATTTTTTATTATTGAAATTAATTTTTGTTTTACTATTCAAAATGTAATGGATAATAAGCAATTGTTTAATAGACGGAAAGCACCATGGATTGGAATTACATTTAGTTTTTTATTTTCCAAACTTAATGCAACAGATAATATGCCTAGTTACGGTAACGTATCCCAGAAACACAAGTTTCAGGTTCAACAAAATTTTGAGTCACAACAAGCTAATGGCGCTCAAAAGCAAAATAATGCAATTGGCGAATCTATCAGCAATCTTCCCAACTCAAATGTAGAAAAACATGATACGCCCGCTGCGCCTAAACAAACTCAACCTTGGACCTGGAAAAAAGTTTTACCCGAGAAAGTTAAAAACCTTTTCGATTGGTTTTGGAATGGGAAAAAGGATTCTAATCCTCCTATATCTACTACTCCTCAACAATTTATGCAAAATTCTGATACAAATGGACATAATGTACCTGACGAATATGTCACCCATCTTCCCGAACAAAATGCAGAAAATATACCTAACCAATTATCTTCCCAATCCACTGCCCATGGTGTACCTAAACAAATTCAACATTTGGATGATCTAAGTATTCCTCCTCAACCAATTGCTCGGAAACCGGATGTGAAGAAATATGATGTCATCGACGAATCTGCTGTCGATTTTCCTGGCTTTACAAAAAATATGCCTAACCTGATCCATATACCAACTGTGCAACCCGGAATGCCCATTTATAAAGAAAAGGAGCTTGGACGTGGTGCCTATGGGGTCGTATCTGCAGGATCTACCTACGATGGTCAAGAGGTAGTCATTAAAGAAGGTCTATCAGATCAGGGACAAAAAGATATGCAAAAAGAATTAGCTAATTCTAACGCATTTACAGTAGCAATCGCTCAGCAATTACAACAAGATAATCCTGAATATGGATTATTAGTGGGCATGGGAGCACTTGTTCCTGTTTTGGGAACAACATAAATGGAGCATTAATTCAAGAAAAAATTCAAGGCGCAACCCTAGATAAAGTCGTTCAAACTGGAAAAGAACCCTATAATACACCTGGCCATTATCCATCCAATCTCCAAGAAGCTGTCCTTCGAGCTGTTAGTCCCTATTTAGGGCTTGTTACCTTGCACAATGCCGGTTCCGTACATTGTGATATCAAACCGGATAACCTTTTGGTGCTAAATGATGCTTTTGTCAGTTATCCATGCCGCATTATTGATTTCGGTATAGCCGCAAAAATCGGAGATACGATGAACTCTTCTTTTAGCAACGGAGCACCCGAATGCCTCGAAAGATTAAATCAATTTAATTTCATTAGCAATAAAATTTCAGAACTAAAACAAAAATTTGAACTTGTTAATCAACAAATTCAAGACCTAAATAAAAAAAATAAGCTTAACGATACTTCCCAATTAATCCAGAACTTAAAAACAGAAACTGAGACGGTTAACGATTTTATTAATCAGTTAATGACGGTAGAAAGAAAAAGAACATATAAATCCGACGTGAAAAAATTAAGTCCTCAAATATTCGGAAAACTTCAAGAATATAATGAACGTAAAAAATTTCTCAAAGATGCAATTCAAGTACTAATAGACACACAAAATGCTCATCCTCTTCCAACAGCACAAACCACAAATGATATCTATTCCTCTGCTACACTTCTTTTACCAATATTATTCGGAGAAGCAGGATATAATCTTGCCATGTATTTATATTTCACAGATAATGGGGAAGAGTCTCCTTATATGCATGACACTAAAGTACCTAATTTTGATAAGTATAAATATTTCTTTCAGAAACTTACCGTATTAAATCAAGATATGTTAGATAAGACAAAACAGGAATATCCAATACCTATGTTACAACAATTTGCGCATTTACAAGCTAGGATATCTTCCCCCAATCCTAAGGAACGTCCTTCGGCGATCGACATTACTGAAAAACTGCAAGGTATCGCACTAGCACCCTATTGGGAAAAAATTAAACAAGCAAACTATAATCCTTCAGAAGTAACCGAGCAGGATTGCTTCCTTGATATTCAATGGTGAAAAATGTTAAAAAACTTAAAAATAATTCAGTCCCAAAAGAGATCGATCAAACGATCTCTTTCCTACTCAATAATATCCAAATTATATATCATTAATTTTTTAATATTTACTAAAAAAATCCATCTTAAAGATAAATTATTTAAAAATTTATTGAATATTATGAATTAATTTTTACAATATATGGCAGTATGAAAAAGCAAATGCAAAAAAAAGATAAAACATTACGCTTCTTTATTTCTTTCGGATTCCTTATCTCAAGGTTACATGCAAGTCATTTACCCTTTTCTTCTGCTTTAAATATTTTTTCGGATAACAGTAATGGTAAAAGACAACAGCCATTCCCAAGCGATCCTCAATCAATAGCAGCCGTAAAAGCAATACCAATAGTAAAAGCTCCGGTATACATTGGCCCAAAAATAGGTAGTGGAGGGTATGGTACGATCTACGAAGGTATTTGGCAGAGTCTTAATGTAATCATTAAAAAAGTAAATCCAGAAAAGGGCGATAAGGGAATACGTGGCATACAAAAAGAATTGAATTATTCTCAAGCACTTTTGGAAAAGGTCTCCGAAGCATTAAAAAATAACCCAGCATATAGCAAATTCCTCGAAGCAGACCCAATTATACCAGTGATCGCCCAAACAAGCGACGGCTCATTGGTTCAAAAAAGAATACAAGGTAAGGATTTATCCAAAATCGTTTCTAGCAAAGCTCCACCTTATACGCTTGGTTATCCCGACCATCTCGAGGAAGCGATTTTACGAGCTGCTAATTTTTTCAGGGCACTTGCTATTCTCCACAATTTAGGATTTGTGCATTGTGATATTAAGCCGGGCAATGTGATGATCGATGACCAACAACAGCTATGCCATATTATTGATCTCGGTGCTATGAAAAAAATCGGGGAAACAATCCAAATACACTCTAGTAATGGTGCTCCGGAATTCATCGAACAAACGTGTGTTATAAAAGATAATAATGAAAAAAAGAAAAAGCTCAAAGATGAGCAAACCGAAATTGCCAATAAAATACAACAAACATCGGACGTTGAAGAAATTGCGAAACTTAGGGCACGCGAAAAAGAGATCGAAGAGCAGTTACAAACAATCGCAAATACGATCCAATTAGCGAAATCGCTACGTTACGCGGTGGCGCAACCTGCCTACGATGTTTACTCGGCTGCTGCTATTTACCTAGCCATATTATTTGGGAAAGCTGGAAGTCAATTTGCCCGCTATCTATATTTCCGCCAAACGAAGGATCCCGTACAATTTAAATTCCTCCAAATCGCAAGATATCCCTATTTTAATGCCACTAAATATTTTACAAGTCGATTCAGGGAATTAAATCAGATGATGGAAAAAGCAACGGGTAGAATCTTTCCTGAAATTATCTTAGATCGGTTAGCGATACCGTTAGCTCGAATGTCATCGCTTGATTCCACTGAACGCCCACTTGCTACGGAAATATTTCAAGAATTACGGGACATCCATGGAGCATTTAAGCATCTTCTCCAAAACTAACTTTCTAAAAAATAAAAATTCCCTTAATTTTCACTTAGCAAAACATACTCTTTATGCTTTAACTCATCATGTAATGAATACAAAGCATTTATTGATCAAAAGGATAGGTGTATATTATTTACTGGCATTTAGAATTTTCGTTTTTAATTTAGAAGCATCGATATATTTGGCCATCGATTCTCCCAATAATTTTTCTAAAATAGTCAGAAGAGATCGTCAAAAAAGGCATTTTGCTAGGGACCTTCTTGGAATAAAAACTTTATATCCGAGAACACCTCTCAAAGTAGGTGATGAACTCGATTCCGGTTCATTTGGTTTTATTTCTGAATGTTTCTATCGTGAGCAAAAGTTTATTATTAAACAGGGAAGATTCCAAGATATGCAAAAAGAATGGGAAAATTCCCACAATTTACTAAAAAGTCTTACGGAGCAACTAACTTTAGATAATCCTTCCTATGCCAAATTAATTGGAATGGGATCCATTATACCTGTCATTGCAAAGACTGAAGACAATTCCCTCATCCAAGAGCAAGTAATGGGATGGAATCTTTACGAAATAATTCATCTACGGATAAAGCCCTATGATGAAGGTAATATGAATTGGCTATATTGCTATGGATTTCCTAACAATCTTCAAGAAGCAATCATTCGTCTAGCGAGTTTATTTTATGGACTAGCCACCTTACATGCACTTGGCATCGTCCATTGCGATCTGAATAATCCAAAAAATATTATGATTTTAAATGACCCCGACTCCCATTATCCGTGTCGTATTATTGATCTTGGTTCAGCTGAGAAATCTGGCAATCGCCTTCCCGAATGGCTCTTAAATTACAATATTACGCTTATCCCTCCGGAATACAGAAATCCAGCGAAGCGCTTAAATGATGTTGTTGATCAATACGAAAAAACACAACATGAACTAAAACGTATTATTTCTTTAAAACAAATTTATCAAAGTATGGAATCGTCTTGTAAAATCAAAGCTTTTCTCATGAATATGTTTTATTTGGGGCAAATAGAGGTACCAAGTAAAGTAGAACTCGCTCAAAATACAAAAGCACTCACCCGTAAGGGAAAAAAATTGCAAAAAAAGTTAAAAGAACTAGAAAGTGAAGAAAAATCGCTTTCCTATCCTAGATTACAATCTTCTTACGACATGTTTTGTGCTGCTAGACTTTCATTATACGTACTATTTGGAAATGCGGCATACGAAGAGTGTAATAATTTTAAAGGTCCCAAATTAATGAAACCTCGTCACATTTGTCATTTAATATGTAAGCTAAACAAACTTATCAAGGAACAAACGGATCAAGTATATCCAGAATATATTTTAGAGCGTTTTTCTACATTAATACAAAGAATGTTAAGCGGCCCAAATAAACGCCCTTCAGCGATGGAAGTCTTCAAAGAACTTCAAGATATAAGTCTCGCCGACTGGGAACATGGAAACTATTCGATTCAATAAATTTCTACTATTAAGGATAAAAAATGAATGAACAACTAATACAAAAGAGGCACAAGGCATCCTATCTGTGGATTGCTTGTGGGTTTTTATTTTCAGAGTTAAATGCGTCGACAGTTTCGCAAGATTCAGATACGCTAGTTGTAGAGTCTTCCCTTTCCTTGCCTGAGCAAATAGGCAACGATCAACGGAGACGACGATTTTGTAAGGATTTTTTGAATGCAAAATTTAAAGTACTTTTTGGAGCAAGCGTTCGCAAAGGTCAAGAACTTGGCAGAGGAGGTTATGGCACAGTCTATGAAGGTAGTAATCCAGATTCTTTTAGTGATCAAAAAAAACACCCCAAACCGCGACGTATCATCATCAAGCAAGGGTATTTTATGAACAAAGAATTTAAAGCTTCTAAGGATTTATTAGATACCATATCTGCAAAACTGAACCAAGAAGGTCTAGAATATGGTAAAATAATTGGGTTTGGAAACATTGTACCTGTAATTGCTCAAACACAAGATGGCTCACTCATTCAAGAAATGGTACAAGGAAAAGATCTTTATACCACACTTCGCGATGGGTTAGGACTTTATAATTTATCAGGTTATCCCAACGATCTTCAACAAGCACTAGAACTTCTCGCCAGTTTTTTTGCTGGCCTTATTGCTATACACGATTGTGAATTTGTCCATTGTGATATTAAACCTCAAAATGTCATGGTGCAAAATAGTGTTAGAGGGTATTCGTACCGTATCATTGATCTTGGTACAATGAAAAAATTTGGAAAAAAAATGTGTACATGTTCTTGGAATGGAGACCCCAAATCCATAACATTATACCTAAAACACAATTATTTACGCTCTCAAATAAATGGCAAATGGCGCTTTGATGACCCAATACAACGAGAAGAATACAAGTCCTTACGTATGAAATACGACTCTATACCAATTCCTACAGCTCAACTTTCCTTCGATATGTGCTCAGCAACAGGTATTCTTCTAAGTACTGTATTTGGTAAAAAAGGATTGGAATGGAGTGTTTCCTTATATTTTCCCCCTAATTTCCCTACACCGGAAGAAAATCCCAAAAAGTCGTCATATGCTGAAATGGCTCAAGATCCTAATTTTGATGCAAATAATTATTTTATAAAAAAGTTTTCGTATTTAAATAAACAAATGAAGGAAGCAACAATTCGACCAAACAATCCAGCAGGGTTAGCCTATCCGCAACCCATGTTGAAGCGATTAGCAAGACTTCAAGCCAAACTATCTTCTCTTGATCCCGATGAACGCTTTTCAGCAATCGAAGTATTTGAAGAAGTACAAGGAATGGCGCTCGCTCCTTATTGGACAAAGATTAAAACTGGCAAACCTATTTCCCAAAAAGACTACTTCCTGGACATCCAATGGTAAAATAAAACTAACGGGTAGAATTATAAATAAAGCTTAAAAACAAGGAGAGGTTAGTAAAATAGCCTCTTTTTATTTTTGAAATTACAATCCATCAAACATTTACCATCAGTAATAAAAAAATAAAATATCACAATTTTTGTATTGCTTTTTAATATTATCTTCGTATATTACTAGCATCATGAATGAACAACTAATACAAAAGAGGCACAAGGCATCCTGTCTATGGATTGCTTGTGGGTTTTTATTTTCAGAGTTAAA
>JAITNS010000084.1 GCA_031290315.1 Puniceicoccales bacterium | reverse complement strand
TCCAACACTCGCTGCCTGCTCCGGTAAGTGGATATCGGTTGTCATTGGAAATCGATAGCGCTCCTTTATGTGTTGTAAAATAGTTAGTCCCTGAATAAGCCCAATCCCACGATTTCCTTTAAATGAACTTCGATTTGCTTTGTCAAATGATGTCTTGAAAATAAATTGGACCTCTGGAAATGCTTCTTTAATATTTGCTAAATAATTTGCAACCTCAAATACTAATTCCTCGGATTCTAATGCGCACGGTCCCGCAATTATTAATAATTGTTTGTGATTAAATAACATGAATTCTAAAACCGAAATTAAGTAGCACATGCAATGATTGCAATATTTTAAAGCATGTCACAAAATTATCGCTCCAATTGCTCCAAAAATTACCAACGGAATACTAAAGTGAATGAATGCGGGAATAGATGTGTCAAATATATGATCATGCTGACCATCAACATTTAATCCAGCTGTCGTCGCTAACATCGTGTCCGATACCGGCGATCCCGCATCCCCCGTCACCGCCGATGCAGCTACAATACATATCGTCCCTATCTCACTAAATCCTAATACTATACTTAATGGAACGTAAATTGCCGCAATAATCGGTACCGTTGAAAAGGAAGACCCAATCCCCATCGTAATCAGTAACCCTACCGTAATCATCCCAAATGCCCCTAATATTTTGCTCGAACCTATCCCGCTCGCTAGCCAATTCACTAATTCCTGTATATCACCTGTCGCCTTTAATACCGCACTAAACCCAGCCGCCGCAATCATAATAAAAGCAATGGACGACATCATCTTAAACCCTTGCGCAACCACATTGTCCGAATCCCGCCAACCAACTACTCCCCCTATCGCAAAAATAAAAAACCCAAACATCGCACTCGCCATCGTACTCTTCCAACATAATTGTACCCCTAATGCACATAATATCGCTATAATGGAAACAATAATGTCCTTCAATGAACAAACCTCTTCCTTAACCGTAGCCGATCGCATCTTGCTGAAATCATAAATACGTGGCTTTCGATAGGTGTACCACGAAGTCAGTAGTCCTGTCACCATCCCTAATGCCGGGAAAATCATCCCCAACAATACCTCCCGTAACCCAATATTCATCCCATTTTCTACTAAATTTTTTAAAAAAATACTTTCTAAAAAAATACTTCCAAAGCCATAGGGAATTATCATATAAGTAATAATTAGTCCAAAAGCCATGGCGTTACTTAATAGACGGCGATCGATCTTCAATTCGGAAAATACCCCCAGTAACGGCGGAATAAGAATCGGAATAAAGGCAACGTGAACCGGTATAATATTTTTCGACATGATCGAAATAAGTACCAATACCCCTACAATAATCGCCTTAAAAATCCATTCATGGAAGGGGCTATGGGATGTTTTTGCAATAAATTTTATAATTTTATTGGAGAGCCAAATCGGTACCCCCGAATGGGCAACCGCTGCCGCAAATGCTCCTAAAATAGCGTAATTTAAAGCAATAACAGCACCACCACCTAATCCGTCGGAAAATATCGTTAAGGTTTCATTTACACTCATCCCACTAGCAACTCCTCCAATTAATGCGCCAGTCGCTAACGCAATAACAACATTTATCTTCGCCATACTCATTAAAAGTACGGTACAGACAGAAATAATTACGGAATTTGTTAATATCATTTCTTATCGCTTTACAAAATCATCGCCCCTATCAATCCAAATGTAACTAATGGAATATTAAAATGGATGAATGCGGGGATCGTCGTATCGAAAATATGATCGTGTTGGCCATCGGCATTAAGCCCGGAGGTCATCCCTAACATCGTATCGGATACCGGTGAACCCGCATCCCCACTAATCGCTGCCACAGCCGTAATGCAAATCGTCGCTAAGTTACTGAAACCTAATGCGGTACAAAGAGGAATATAGATGGCAGCAATAATCGGTACCGTTGAAAACGAAGACCCAATACCCATCGTAATCAATAGGCCCACCATAATCATACCAAAAGCTGCTAAAAATTTACTTGCCCCTACAAATCCAATAAGCCAATTAACGAGCTCTTGAACATCACCTGTCGCCCTTAATACCGCACTAAACCCCGTTGCCGCGATCATAATAAAAGCAATGGACGACATCATCTTAAACCCTTGCGTCACCACATTATCCGAATCCCGCCAGTGCACTACATTACCAATTGTAAAAATTAAAAACCCTACCATCGCACCCGCCATCGTACTCTCCCAACGAATTTGGATCACAAATGTACTGATAACCGCAATTCCAGAAACAATAATATTCTTTAAGGAACAATTTTCGGTCCGAACTGCCATCGATTGTATTTTATCGAAATCGTACAAACGAGACCGGCGATAAGCGTAACAAGATGTTAAGAATCCCGTTATCATCCCTAATCCCGGGAAAATCATACCCAATAATACCTCTCGCAATCCAATATGCATTCCACTATCTATTAAATTTTTTAGAAAAATATTCTCTAAAAAAATACTCCCAAATCCATAGGGAATCATGGTGTAAGCAGTAACCATTCCAAAGGTCATCGCATTACTCAATAGGCGGCGATCTATTTTTAATTCAGCAAAAACACTCAATAGGGGTGGAATTAAAATCGGAATAAATGCGATATGGACAGGCAGTATATTTTGAGATATAATCCCTGCTGTTACTAACAGTAAGACAATGGCGACTGTTAGCACTCGTTGGCGATAGGTATTTAGCGATTGTTGGGTAATATATTTTATCATTCTATTCGAAAGCCAAAGGGGGATGCCGGAATGGGCAACCGCTACGGCAAATGCCCCTAAAATGGCGTAATTTAGAGCGATTTCCGCACCAGCACCTAAATTAGAAGAAAATGCACCCAAGACCTCCTTTAGAGGCATACCACTCATCGTACCGCCAATCAGAGCACCCGCGACTAAGGCGATGACCACATTTATCTTCGCCATACTCATTAAAACGACCGTACTAACGGCTACAATGACTGAATTTGTTAAAATCATTTTTTTACCTTTCTATTCAAATCTGCACTAAAAATGCGACACTGTCAATGCAATTTTTAAAACATTTATCGATTTTTGGCGAAGATCTTTTTCGTATCTTCTACAGATCTCAGCGATAAACAAATAAAAATTTTTAAATGATACAATAAATAAAGAGATACCTTAATTTTTGAAAGCTATAAAAGTAGAAAATGCATCGGCAGGAATAAATAAAGCTTTACAGTGAAAATCCGATATTCTTAATATAACTCGCAGGACAAAAATGACGAATCTGTCGCAAAAATTCTTCCTTCCGTAAAAATAATTCTTGACGAATCACACTGTTTTGTACTTTGATAATCAATGCCCCGTCGGGAGAAATTTTATGAGGCGTACAAAGCATACAAAAAGTATCACCGACGATCGCAGGCCAATTTTCGATAATTTCTGACTCAATTTTAATATCCGATTTTACCGTATATTTTTTTAGGATATTACGAAAAAGCTGCTCAGCGGAATATGCTTCATGCAAAGTCGCCATCGAATTATCACGAGGTAACTCGCGAAAATCAGCAATGAGATTTTCTACTTTTTGCGAAAATTT
>JAITNS010000059.1 GCA_031290315.1 Puniceicoccales bacterium | reverse complement strand
TTGCCAATCGCCGTATTCGGTGAAAATTTTCCCCGTACGCTTCCTACTTATAAATACCATCCCCCAAGGCGCTCCTCCTCCGATTTTTTCTTCGATTTTATGCAGCCCTAAAGGAGTTTGTTCCGAATCCTCTATTTGCCCAATCCCTTTTTTAGCCGTCGAAATTCTATAACTCGTTTTCAGCCGATCGCGATCATAATAATACATACGTTGCTCGCTAACAACAATGTATAACCACTGCTCCGTTACCGCAATCCCAAGATCATTGCAAATTATCTCAACTCTTTCGTAGAACATACTCACAATTTATTTTTATATTGCTATAAATTAAATGGAATTAGATCGCAAGAAAGAATTGAGATAGTAACTTATTATAAGAAGATAAATACTAAATAAAACAAAATAAAATCTAAAGTGCTTTTTGTATTTTCCCCGCTTTAATTGCTTTGACGCAAACTAAGACGCGCTTCACTTCCCCGGAAGGCAGTACAATACGCACCCGTTGAAGATTTGCTTTAAAGACACGTCTAGTACGTTTAATAATATGGGTTCCCATGCCACCGCTTTTCTTTGTTTGTCCGCGCCGACGAATTCGGTTCCCCTTTACCTGGCTTTTTCCTGTAATAAAACAACATTTCGACATTTTATTCCCCTTTTTCTATAAGCAAAATACTTGCGAAAAATTCGCAAGCCTTTTTGAGTAACGATTAATGATCTCGAGAGCTAGGGCGCCTTGATCGGCCAAATCCTTGACCAAAACTACCGCCACCGCCACTATGCCCACCACCGTCGCGATATCCACCGCTACGTTGCTCACCATTAAACCTCCTGGGCCCAAAACTATGCCCCCTAGAATCACCACGATTGCCGAAATTATTTCTAGAGAAATCTTTCTTTGGTTTTACTTCGCGTACCTCGTAGGGCAATCCTTGCTCTTCGCAGATCACTGCCCGCCGACTTAGACGTACACGTCCTTTTTCGTCAACTCCGATACATTTCACGACCATCGAATCTCCAACGCTACACACGTCATCAATTCTCTCGATCCTACAATTATCAAGCTCCGAAATATGCACTAAACCTTCGCAACCCTCAACACACTCCACAAAAGCACCAAAATTTCTAACCGATTTCACGATACCATTGTACGTCTTTCCTACTTCTAGATTTAACATTGAATATTATTTTAAATTTGTTTAACACTACACGAAAATATTACTTTCGCAAGAATTTTCGTAAAAATTTGTTCCCTTTGATTGCATTTTATCTCCGACAATAACGACCACTTCCCGTATTATAGGAACGTTTTTGATTTGAGATAGGTTTCGTAGAAACATAAGCTTCGCCTTTTGCAGCACACAATACCGCCCGCCGACTTAAACGCACTCGCCCCTTTTCATCAAAACCTACACACTTCACAATAATTTCGTCATTTATTTTGCAAACATCTTCCACATTCTCCACCCGAAATTCCGCAAGCTCCGAAACATGCACAAGCCCCTCTTTCCCCGGTAAACATTCGACAAATACTCCAAATTCTTTGATCGCTTTGACAATACCTTTGTAAGTTTTCCCAACCTCAATCTCAGCATTCATCGCATTAATCTCCGCTAATACTTGCTCTAAAGATTCTTGATTGGGCGCAAATACTAAAACACGACCACTGTTATCTTCGTCGATGTCAATCTGCGCACCCGTTACTTCCGTAATGCGCTTAATATTTTTACCACCGGGACCAATAAGCGCTCCAATTTTATCCGGATCAATACGCACCTCCTTAAACCCAGGTGCCGAAGGCTTGAGAGTCGCATTAACTCCCGGCTGCGCCTGAAGCATCACTTCTAAAATATACGCACGCGCCTCCTTATTTCGATAAATCGCTTCTTTCGCAATAGCTAAAGGCAATCCCTTTATCTTGAGATCGAGTTGAAATCCCGTAATCCCCTGGGACGTCCCCGAAATCTTGAAATCCATATCGCCAAAATGATCCTCATCCCCAAGGATATCGGTTAAAACAACATGCTTCTGTAAATTCCATTGGCATCAAATTGCGTAACCAAACCCGTTGATATACCCGAAACAGGAGCTAATATGGGCACACCCGCATCCATTAAAGCTAAACAACCCCCGCATACCGTTGCCATCGACGATGATCCATTCGATTCCAATACATCCGAAACAATGCGAATGGAATAAGGAAAAATATTTTCAGGAGGAATAACAGGCGATAAGGAACGCTCCGCTAAAGCGCCATGACCAATTTCACGTCGCCCGGAACCCGTCATACGCCCCGTCTCCCCAACACAAAATGGCGGAAAATTATAGTGAAGGAGAAATGTTTTTGTCTTAATACCTCCCGTAATCGCATCGACCTCCTGCACATCTCGTGAAGACCCTAAGGTCAAACTGACCAACGTCTGAGTTTCACCCCGCTGAAATAGGGCTGTCCCATGTACTCTAGGAAGAACATTCGTCTCACAAAATAGTGGCCGAATTTCATCGACTGCTCGCCTATCGACACGCTTATTTTGCTCTAAAATATTTTTACGATAAAGATCTTCTTGCAGTTCTTCGAAGGCCATTTTAACTAAATTTTCTTCAAAATTTTCTTCTCCGACAATTTCTAGGACCGCTTTTTTAGCCTCTTCCTTGACGACTTCCACTGCCAGTTCGCGTTTGACTTTTTCAGCTTGGAAGACAGCTTTGGCCAACTGATCATTAAAGCGCTTGCAGATACCCATTACTTCCGTCGGAACCGTATATAAGGGAAATTCTTTTTTTACTTT
>JAITNS010000058.1 GCA_031290315.1 Puniceicoccales bacterium | reverse complement strand
ATTAAATCGCTTAAGAATACAAATCCTTAAAAAATTAAGGAATACAAAATAATATCCGAAAACGAATAGTATTCGAAAACAAAAAAAAGTAATATAACATCAGCAAAGGAAAATACTATACTTCATCTCCCGTATCGCTTTCTCCGTTTTCATTTTGATCATCACCATCATCGCCAATGGCATCCACCGGACAACTATCCATCGCTTCTAAACAAAGCTCGATTTCCTTTGCATCAAATGGTTGTTTTTTAACATACGACCCTCCTTCCTTCGCCATAGCAAAAAATTCTGGCGCTAAACTTCGACACATGTCGCAATCAATACATTGATTATCTACGTAAAATCGCCCTTCAAGGTTCTCCTCATTCCGATCATCCTTATTTGCCATGCCATTAAGCATGAAAATATTGCAATCCAGTCAAGTAAAATAATATAATCTCTCCATAAATGGACGCTAATTCTCAATTTAAAAATTTTCTTTATAATGATTTTATGCGTATCTTACAAATCGAACGCCAATTATCCCCTCATACTATCCTAAGCTATCAGGATTCTATCGACAGCTTTATCGCTTTCCTTCTACGCTATACCTCCATCAAAAATTGGCAAAATGTCGACGAATTTACTATCCGTCAGTATCTCATCGAACTCCTCCGTGACCATAAAAAATCGACCGTCGCCAATCGCCTCTCCGCCCTTAAATCCCTCTTCTCTTTCCTCATAAAATCTAAAATAATTTCCGCTAATCCCTTCATTAATCTTAAATCCCCTAAAAAAATAAATGATTACCTAAAGTGTTATCCCCGCAAAAGGTCGCAAAATTACTCAATCTCCCCCAAATGCTTTTTAATCAAGAAAAAATTTCAAAATTCCTACTTCTCCGCGATACACTCATTTTAGAACTCCTCTATAATAGTGGCATGCGCCTTAGCGAATTACTCTCTCTGCGCTACGACGATATCGATTTCGAACAAAATTCTGCTAAAATATTAGGCAAAGGCAATAAGGAGCGTATTTGTCCGATTGGGATCTATTCGATTTGCGCTCTACGGCGTTGGGTAGAAGGGGTAGGGATCGAGAGCGATGGGAAAAAATGGATCATTAGGAGCGAAAAAGGCGATCGCCTTACGCCACGCCAGGTACAGAATCGCTTCAAATTTTACCTCCGTCATGGTAACTTACCAATGGATATTAGCCCCCATAAGTTGCGCCACTCCTACGCTACCCATATGCTCAATAATGGCGCCGATCTCCGTCTCGTCCAGGAACTCCTCGGACATGCCAACCTCTCAAGTACCCAGATTTATACCCACGTCAATTCTAAATTGCTCCAATCTGTCTATAATAAAACTCACCCCCATGCCTGATATTTTTTATGTTAACTTTTTCTGAACAAAAACACTCGTTTTCCCCCAAAAGAAATCGGCTTCAAATCGCTTAATAATGAGAAAGCGTTCCTTAGAAATGGCGTAATTTTTACTGGCCAAAATAATCTCATTCAAACTATAACTGACCGTAATAATAATCGTTCCCAGTTGAGTCTTCCCCATATTGAGAATAAGCGACTCAATCTGTTCATCATTCATTTTACTTCCGTAACAATAAATAATGGTTGCTTGGGTGAGGTCCGTAAGGAAAAAGTCCTCCCTAAGGAAGCGAATTTTTTTCTGTAAAAATTCATCCTTATGAACAAGTTGGTTAGAGAAGTCAGTGAAGTCAGGTATCTGTTCAATCCCAACCACTCGGCAAGAAGTGAAATAGGTGAGCCAAAATGCACAACGCCCTGTCCCACAACCTAATTCGAAGACGCAATCGTGCTCCGTAATATGCGCTTCTTGGGCAATCTTTTCAATCGTTAATAGGGGAGTTTCGCCGTATTGGTATACATCTGGCTCCAACTTTAGCTGCAAATAGCGCTTACTAATTGCAAATGGTGAATCAAGCCAATATTCGCTGATAATCGCGAGATCCGTTTTAGCAAATTTGCGATTTCTTAGGTAGAATTTATAAACCGTGGCGCAAAAATCGACGATGTGAAATAATCGAGAACGTAACACGACGTAGAAAAAGTCGAAAAAATTGCTCAACTTCATGTATAAATAGCACCACAGTTTCCTAAATTTAAGATAGTAACTTAAAACGTATCTTTTCTCCAAAACTCCCATCCTTAATTACACTCCTAATCTCTTTCGCTAAACGAACCATAAATGCCACATTATGTATGGTTAATAATTGTCCGCCCAACATCTCTTTTGCCTTAAATAAATAATGGATATAAGCACATGAAAAATTTTGGCAACAATAACATGAACAATTTTCGTCAATTGGATTTATATTTTCAGCGAATCGCGCATTTTTGATATTAATATATTCTTTACCATCCATTTTATCGGGATTGACCAGTGCACCTCCGTGGCGAGCCAAACGAGTGGGGTGTACGCAATCAAAGGTATCGATCCCATTGGCGACCCCATTCCAAATATCCGAAATCCCTCCGATGCCCAATAAATGTGTGGGACGATCTTTAAGCATGTGGCTACAAGTCATGGAGACGATATCGTGCATTTGCTCTTTAGCCCCACCCAGACTACCACCGATTGCCTGACCAAAAAAATTTTCTTCCCCTACAAATGCGCTACTTCGCTGCCGCAAATCCTCGTAGATTCCTCCTTGAATAATGCCATATAATGCCTGCTGTCCATCATTATTTTTTAAAAATTCTTGCAAACTACGTTGCTCCCAACGGTGACTACGCTCCATGGAACATTCCGTATAATATTTATCGACGTGAAAGGGGGTACATTCGTCAAGCGCTAGGATTAGATCTGCGCCCAAAGCTCGTTGAATTTGGATCGATTTTTCCGGAGTCAAGTACCATTCTTTTCCATCGATATAGGATCGGAAGTGGGCACCGCCTTCGTCGATTTTCAGTAATGTTTTAGGTATATGACAATTACGCCGACCTTTAATTTCATTGGCGACGCCTCCATGCCCTAGACTGAAAATTTGAAAGCCACCAGAATCCGTTAGCATAGGGCGGTTCCAATGAAGCATATTATGGAGACCTCCGTGGCGAAATACAAATTCATGACCCGGTTGGAGCATTAAATGATAGGTATTAGCGAGAATGATTTCCGCATCTACTTCGACCATTTGCTGCGTCGTAACTGATTTCATAGCGCCTTTAGTAGCACAAAAGATAAAGGCAGGAGTTTCTAGGGTACCATGGGGTGTCGTTAATAGGCTACAGCGAGCGTGCGTGATAGGATCTCGATGAGTAATTTCGAATTTAAAATTGGGGTAAGATTGCAAGAGACAGCGATTTATTTGAAACGATCGGTTAAATATTCGGCACAGCTATCAAGGGATTCTAGGCGAGGGTAATCGGCTTCTGGAACGTCGATAGCATATCGTTTACGTAATTCCATAACAATATCTAAAAAATCCATAGAATCCAGATCCAATTGCTCGCGCAAAGGGATTTCTGCCCTAAGAAGGCTAACATTTTCATCAGGGGCAATATCAGCAATAATTTCCCGTACAATCTCCCGAATTTCCTCTTTAGTTTTCGCCATGACTTTTAAACAACTACTTATTATCCTTTGAAAAAGTGTTTCCACTGTCAAGATATATATTGGCATTTTCGAAAAAGTACATTATAATATGGGCATGAAATATTTACATGCATATTGGCGTATGAGCTACGTCGACGCCCCAAAAGATCCTACGACCCATAATCCATTTTTAGATATTCTCGATAATACCAATGAAAGACAATCGCTACTACTTTTTAGGACACCTTTAAGTTTTGTTATTCTCAATAAATATCCTTACAATGCTGGCCACTTACTCGTATTGCCGCGCCGTGAGGTTCAAGATTTAGAGCAATTGGATGGGGAAGAGCAGGTCGATTTTTTTCAAACCATTACTCGATCGGAGGGCATATTACGTAAGGCATTGACACCCGATGGAATTAATATAGGGATTAATTTAGGTACAGCGGCGGGAGCGGGTATCCCTAAGCATTTACATTGTCATATTGTACCGCGTTGGTTAGGCGATACAAATTTTATGCCGGTTATTGGCGAAACTAAAGTATTACCTATGGCACTGGAGTATCTCTGGGAAATTTTAAGAAAATTTGTTTAAAATCATTATGGAAAAAAAATATTTAATTATTGGTAATTGGAAGATGTATAAAACGCCATCCCAATCGACTGACTTAGTGAATGAGATTGCGCAATTCAAATGCCCTGATAAGGTTAAGTTGGGTATTTCTCCGCCCTTCACTAATTTATGCCCCATTTCAAAGGCATTGAAAAATTCGAGTATCGTGTTAGGGGCTCAAAATATGTACTGTGCTAAGGAGGGTGCTTTTACGGGAGAAATTTCTCCGCAGATGCTACAAGATTTAAATGTGCATTATGTTATTATTGGGCACAGCGAACGCCGTAGTATTTTTAAAGAATCGAATGCACTTATTCATCAGAAAGTAAAAGTGGCCCAAGATTTTCAATTGATACCAATTTTATGCGTGGGCGAAACACTCGAAGAACGGCAAGCAGGGCAAGAAAAAGCAATTGTCGAAGAACAAATTAGTTCCGCATTGGAGGGTATTAGTAGTGCTTTAGTCATTGCCTATGAGCCGGTATGGGCAATAGGTACAGGTCAGACGGCGACACCGGAGATTGCACAGGAGATGCATGGATTTATTCGCAATTTACTGAAGGAGCAATTTCCAAAAGATGGGGAAAGTATACATATTTTATATGGCGGTTCCATGAAACCGAATAATGCAGCTGAGCTTTTACGGCAAGCGGATATTAGTGGAGGATTAATTGGCAGTGCTTCTCTCGTCCCTAAAGACTTTATGGCGATTGCCCAATCGGTTTAATATAAATGCTTTATCTTTGACGGAACAATGTTTTTCTATGAAAATAGTGTTCCATGAAAGATAGTATAGATTATAAGAAAGTCGCCAAAGAAATTAGAGAGATTATTTTGGAGACGACCCGTACCAATGGGGGGCATTTGGCTTCTAATTTAGGAGTGGTCGAATTATCGATCGCTTTGCATCAAACTTTTCATTCCCCTCGGGATAAAATTATTTTTGATGTCTCCCACCAATGCTATGCCCATAAAATTTTAACGGATCGCAAACATAAATTTTCGACATTGAGAATGACCCATGGAATTTCGGGTTTTACTTCTCCACAGGAAAGTCCCTATGATCTATTTTTTTGCGGTCATGCGGGAACGGCTTTATCGAGTGCGATTGGAATGGCTGTAGCCCGCGATCAATTGAATCAAAATTACCACGTAATTGCCGTTATCGGCGACGCTTCTCTGACAAATGGATTGACACTCGAAGCGCTCAATAATATTGGGGAAACTCGATTAATTGTGGTTCTCAATGATAATGGGTATGCGATTTCCAAGAATGTCGGTTCGATTGCAAAGTATTTGAATGAGATGACTCGTTATTATGTTTATAATCGCATTAAAAATTTTTTAAAGAAATATGTTACAATACTACCAGGAGGAAAATCTTTCATAAGATTTTTAATGACCTTGAAGCAAGCAATTAAATCGCTCCTATTGCCATCTTCATTTTTTGAGCATTACGGATTAAAATATATTGGGCCTATTGATGGGCATAATATGAATGAATTGCTAGAAAATTTGGAATTTTGCAAGCGACAAAATCGCCCCGTTTTACTTCATGTGAAAACTAAAAAAGGTTATGGTGACCCAAATGCGGAGAAGAGTCCGGAAAAAATGCATGGAATTTCCCTTACAAGTCATCATGAACAGAGCTATTCTACTATCTTTGGTAAAAAAATTTGCGATTTAGCGAAACAAGATCCGCGTATTGTTTGTATTACGGCAGCAATGGCAGGTGGAACTGGTTTATCACTTTTCCAAAAACAATATCCGAAACGTTTTTTCGATATTGGAATCGCCGAAGGACATGGAATAACTTTCGCAGCGGGATTATCGAAGGCAGGATTACTACCAGTATGTGCCATTTATTCGACATTTTTGCAACGCGCTGTCGACAATATTTTCCATGATATTGCTTTACAAAATTTACCTATTGTTATTGCAATTGATCGGGCGGGATTATGTGCCAATGATGGCCCGACACATCATGGCCTATTCGATATCGCACTGTTGCGCAATATTCCTAACCTCGTTATAATGCAACCTAAAGATACCGACGAATTGGAGGCGATGCTAGAAGCTGCCATTGAATTTCGAAAGCCATGCTGTATCCGTTATCCTCGCGAAACAAAAATTGTTTCTATTAAAAATAATTCAATTAACGAAAAAGTTTGTCCCAAAATTTGCTTAGGGAAAAGTGAAATAGTAGTACAGGGGAAAGATATTTGTTTAATAGCGCTGGGAGAAAAAGTCTATTTAGCATTGGAGATTGCGCGAAAATTGCCACAATTTTCATTCACAATTATTCATGGGCGATTCGTCAAGCCTCTCGATCATGAAGTATTGCTAGAGTGCGCAAAACACCATCTTTCGATTTATACGATCGAAGATCATGTAAAATCGGGAGGATTTGGGAGCGCTGTAGCAGAATTTTTAATCGAACAACACTTGCCAATCCATATCCATATTTTTGCTTGGCCGGACACTTTTATCCCTCACGCTTCCAATAATGAGGATTTGGAAAATATGTTTCATTTTACGGTAGATGATATGGTAAAAAAAATACAAACCGATCAAGGATGTATGAGTATGTTATAAAACTAGATGGGAAATTTTTTAAAATTATTACCAATAAAAGCAAACCTTCTATTGACTTTAATTTTTATATGATTTTAGATATTATCTATGAGGATTACAATTGTTGGTGCAGGAGCATGGGGGAGTGCCGTTGCCTTAAGTAGTTTTTATGCAGGGCACTCGGTCACTTTAGTTGCGAAGTCGCCCCAGGATGCCGATGAGATTAATATTAATCATGAAAATCTAACTTTTTTCCCAGGAATCAAAATCCCCGAAGATATCCACGCAACCCATGAATATTCTTCATTGGAATCTTGTGAACTTCTCTTCTTTATTTGTCCTTCGAGTGCGATTAATGATGTTTGTGAATGCGTTAAGATGCATACGGTAAGCCCCTCTGTGCCGATTTTTTCTTTTTGTAAGGGATTGCCGGGATCGACTTGGGAATTACCTAGCATGTATGTTCGTCGACATTTCCCCAATAATCCTTTTGCCATATTATCCGGGCCTTCCTATGCACGGGAAGTAGCGCTTAATTTGCCTACAAAACTTGTGTTAGCCTCCGAAAATAATCGCTGTAAGAATATTCCCATTTCCTTTAAAAGTATGACCATCGAATATAGCGACGATGTTATTGGCGTAGAATTGGGGGGTTGTTTAAAGAATATTTATGCCATTGGTGCAGGGATGTTCGATGGCTTGCAATTTGGTGATAATGCGCGGTGTTCCTATATTACGGCGTGTTTACATGAAATGATGCATGTTGGAAAACAATTAGGTGCCAAAGAAGCAACTTTTAAAGGGCCCAGTGGGCTAGGGGATTTACTTGCCACATGCTCAGGAACTTGGAGCCGTAATCGTACATTTGGCGAAAATATTGCTAATAATAAAAATCCTCAAGAAATTATTAATCATTCGGTTGCGGCCATCGAAGGTTATCGTTCGGCAGAGACATTCTATAATACTTTTCAGGAGAAAGGAATTTCAGCGCCTATAGTAGAAGCTATTTATCATATTTTATATGAGCAAAAATTGTCTCCAATATATATGCAAAATACTCTATTAAGCGCTGCATTTTTGAAATAATTTCAATATGAAGTGCCCGAAGTGTAATGGTACGGATAGTAAAGTGACCGATACGCGTATTGTGGCGGATCATGGAAGTATACGTCGACGGCGAAAATGTAATACTTGTGGCTATAAATTTTCCACAATGGAGGTTTATTGCAAGACGGAATTAGTAGTGAGTAAGCGTAATGGCATGGAAGAAGAATTTGATCCCGAAAAAATTGTACGAGGTTTACAAAAGGCTATTCGATCGGATAGCGCAAGTGATCGAAAAATAGAAATCATTATGCAAAATATTTTACGTACGATTCGCGACCGCTATTCCCCAAAAATTTCTTCAGAAAATATTGGACTGATTGTTATGGAAGAATTGAAACAAATCGATCCTATCGCCTATTTACGTTTTGCCAGTGTTTATAAAAATTTTCACGAGACTAACGAATTTGAACAAGAATGTAAAAACTTAGAACAGCCAAGCGATCAGGTAATTTGATATTTAGATTATATATACTTAATTTAGATTTTCTATACTTAGGCTTGCATGAGATAGGATATATTTAGAAATTAATGTAATGAGCATAACCATAGCGTTAGTTGGGCGACCTAATGTGGGTAAAAGTCGTCTATTTAATCGTTTAATACAGCGGCGTATTTCGATTGTCCATAATTTCCCAGGTACTACACGGGATATCATCGCCGAGGAATTGAAAAATGGTGTGATATTAATGGATACGGGCGGTATAGGACTGGCGGAATCGAAGGAAAATATTTCATTATTATCCGCCGTCGAAGAACAGATTTATTTCGCGATACAAGCCGCCGATATCATATTTTTCGTCGTTGATGCCCGCGCCGGCTGCTTACCTTTCGATTACGAAATCGCTGCCTCTTTGCGGAAATTTAATAAAAAAGTATATCTCATCGTTAATAAAATTGATTTACCTCAGGATGTAAGTCGCGGCGATGTTTTCCATGTTTTGGGCTTTAAGGATATATTTTTAGTTTCGGCGGAACATGGTTATGGGGAACAAGCTTTATGGGAAATGATGAGCCATTATGCTAATGAATCGGTCGAAGAAAATTTTAAAGAAGAGCGTGTGATTAAAATTTGTTTATTGGGACGGCCCAATGTCGGTAAATCTTCAATAGTGAATACTTTACTCAAAGAGAACCGAATGATTGCTCATCCGGTAGCGGGAACAACGCGCGATGCGATTGCATGTGATCTTCATTATATACAAAACAATCAGGAGTACCATTTTAAGTTGATTGATACGGCGGGATTGCGAGAGAAAAAGAAAATGAATACTTCCATAGAATTCTTTTCCACGGTACGTTCCATGCATACGATAAAAGCAGTGGATGTTGTATTTTTAGTGATCGATGCTTTATCGGGCATTACACGTCAAGATAAAAAATTAACTGGACAAATTCTAAAGGAAGGAAAATGTTTCATTCTTGTAGTTAATAAATGGGATTTGGCCTATGAAAGTTTAAAGCAACATGATATAGATGGCTACCATTCGATCACTGATTTTCGAAAAAAATTTCTCGATACTTTACAAAAGGAACTATTTGCATTATCCCAATTCCCTACACTCTTTATTTCCGCTAAAACAGGCTATGGTGTAGAAAATATTCTCAGTGAAAGTATTAAAATATTTGAAAAAGCTTCCAAAATAATTTCGACCGGAAAATTGAATCGCGTTGTACAAGATTTATTGGATCGTCATCCCCCTACAATTGTATTGGGAAAGCGTTTTAAAATTTACTATGTGGTTCATAGTGGTACTTTTCCCTTTCATTTGAAAATTTTCTGTAACCGCTCCCAAAGATTGACAGATGTCTACCAGCGATATTTGGAGAATGGTATTCGCAATGCTTTCGATTTATCAGGCTGTCCACTAGTATTTGAATTTATTGATAAAGAGATGCGCTACGCAGAAAAAACAGCTTGAGCATTTGTCGATAATTGATAGATCATAGGGGGTCTTGAAGCCATTCCTTGTAGTTCAAAATTTGACAAAATATTATGGATCGTTTGTTGCGCTCAATAATATTTCTTTCACGATCCAGGAAGGGGAAGTAGTCGGTTTATTGGGACCTAATGGAGCAGGAAAGTCGACAACCCTAAAAATTCTTGCGGGGCTTATGGATGCTACTTCGGGGATAGTGACGATTAAGGGAAAAAATATTGCCTATGATCATCAACGAGAGCGTTGTATCGTCGCCGCTATGCTGGAAAATAATCCTTTACCATCGCATTTACAAGTGGGGGAATTTTTACGATTTCGTGCCGCTATGAAAAAGGTAGAGGCAAAGAATGTGCGTGTACATACGGAAAAGATGATGCGTTTGACCGATATTCCGCGTGCGATACATCATCAGGAATTAGATTTATTATCAAAAGGTATGCGGCAACGTGTTGGGTTAGCTGACGCTTTACTAGCTAATCCGGAATTAGTAATTCTCGATGAACCGACAATTGGCTTAGATCCGGATCAAATACTCAATTTCCGCCAATTAATTACATCCCAAAAAGGAAAAAAAACATTTATTATTTCGAGTCATATTCTTCCTGAGATCGAAAATTTATGCGATCGTTTTATCATTATTAATAGCGGTCATATTGTAGCGAATGGTGCGATGCAGGAATTGCGTGAACTATTTTTTAAGGATCGTATTTTTACGATTCACGTCGAATGCGAACCTAGTAGCATAGATCATTTTAAAGCGCAGCATACGGAGTGGCAGGGGCACGATATCTTTATCGATTTAGCCCGTAATCGGCATCAATTCTCCATTCTATTGCCAACGGAGAATATAGATCTTTTTTGGAAAGCATTACTTAGCGAGCCGGATTGGAAGTTGTTAAGTATTGTGGAAAAAACGGCAACTTTAGAAGAAATTTTTATACGGGCAGTGGAATATACGGATACGGAACATACCCAATGGCATTAAATGAAAAACTA
>JAITNS010000044.1 GCA_031290315.1 Puniceicoccales bacterium | reverse complement strand
TTGATCCAATGAGTAAATTATCGATTACAGAAGTCAAAGAAATTGAGTTTGCGTGGAGTATGCTGAAAAACGAGGTGGATGGGAAAAAAGAAATACATGATGCCATTCAACGCATCCTTAATAAAACTTATGGAATTTGCGAAATTACGGGCGAAAATATTCCGGAAGAACGTCTAGAGGCGGTTCCGTTTACGCGCTATTCCGTCAGTGGACAAAAAAAATATGAACAACAATTGGCCCTAAAAAAGAAAAAACAATCGGAAACATTATTTGGCGATGAAGTCGATGATGTGTTCGGTGTCGCTTACGATGAGCAAGAGGAATAATATAATTTTTAATTATTTTTTTATATACACCCTGTTCTTAGATCAGGGAACAAAGTTTTTAGCGGAACAATATTTACAAACTCAAAGCGTCTGTTTAAGTAAATGGTTAACATTTTCCCTTTCCCATAATACCGGTTGCGCTTGGAGTTTGTTTCAAAATAATGCATTAGTATTGGGTATTTTAGGGATATTGTTTGTGGTAGTCATTTTTTGGAAACGTAGTTTCTTTGGGCTTGATCAACGCCCCATAGTATTGGGCTTACTATTAGGCGGGATTTTAGGCAACTTAATCGATCGCTTTTCCCGTGGATTTGTCATTGATTTTATTGATATTAATTTACAAATTTATCACTGGCCTACTTTTAATGTGGCCGATTGTGCTTTATGTTTAGTGGCTGTCTCCCTGATATTTCCATGGCATTATAATAGAAGTTTGAAAAAACTTGACGAAAATGATTAATCTTGATAATCTTTTAAGTGTGGAAGGTTCGTGTTTTCAAGTTATTTTTGGGAAATATGCTTCGAAATTAATTTTTTTATGGACATTACTTCTTTTGGGGGGATGTAGTGGGTTTCGAGAGTTTGCCTTGAAGCATGAGCAACAAGTTTATGAGATTTTCGAGAATCAGCAAGTTACAGATATAGAACCCTTAAAATCGCCATTACTTTCCGAGGTAAGTGAAAAAGAGAGTTATGATCATGCACTTGATCTTTACGAATTACTCGATCGGGCATTTTCGCATAATCCGTTGACGAAGATTGCCTGGCATCAAGCAACACTGGTTTCAGCTCAAAAAACAAAAGTCGATAGCGCATTTTATCCACATGTTAGCGCGAATCTCACCGTAGTGCGCGCCGAACAAACGGGTTCTATGAGCTCCGATGGTAAACATTTAACTTCTCAAATTTCAAATGTCCTTTCGCCACAAATCGAAATTAATTATTCGCTATTTAAATTTGGAGCCCATAAAGAATTGTCGCAGTCGGCCTTAAGTGCATTAAAGGCAGCTAATTTTCAGTTTAGTCAAGCGTTGCAGGATGTTGCCTATGCGGTTGAGTCTGCTTATTTTGCTTTAGATTCGGCGCAGGCGATTGTTCGTGCCAATGAGCAAAATTTAGAAGATGCGAAAGTCGCCTTGGATGTGGCTAAAAATCGCCATCAGTCCGGCTTGACCAATAAGCAGGATTTATTGAAAGCGCAAGCGGCTTATAGTGCGGCTGTTTTCGATTTGGAGAATTCACGTTCTTCGGTAGAGGTCGCACGGGCTCAACTCGCGCAAGCAATGGGGATTCAAGTGCATGATCATTTACGTATTGTTGCAAGTAATGAGAAGGCAATCCCCGATATGGATAATATGGAACAATTAATTGGGGAAGCCTTGAGAAAGCGATACGATATGCAGGCGGAACGCGAAACTTTGGAAGCTAAAAAACATCAATTAAATGCTAAAAATTACGACTGTTATCCGGAAGTTTTTACGAGATTATCGGCTTCGCGAAAGAAGATCGAAAATATTGGGGGAATGTATAATAATTTTGAGGCTGCTATTGGATTGAAATGGGATATTTTTGATGGCCATTTAAAGGCGAGTGAACAATTGATGGCCTATGAAGAAATGAAGATAGCACACCAGCGCTTGAATCTAAAAGAATTAGATATTAGGAGTCAGGTTTGGAAATATTTTTATACTTTAAAGTCGGCAATTCATAAGCTAGATGCCGCCAAAGAAGCTGAAAATTTCGCACTGGAGGCATTTAATTATACAAAGGAAGCTTATGCCAATGGATTGAGTTCTTTTACCGATCTATCGACATCGCAAAATGCCCTTTCTTCGGCGAGAAAACAATTCGTAGGTGCTAAAAATGATTTAGCAATGGGATGGGTACAGTTGGCGTACGTGACAGGTAAAATTTTAGAGAAATAGGAGGAATAGAGACATGCAAAGTCTAGGTGATGTTACAAAAATTTTTTTCATTATTAGTTTTACGCTATTGACGGGGTGCGGGAAAAAGAAACTAGAGACGCAAAAGGGACGTCCCCCCGTACCGGTCGTCGTCTCGAAGTGTGTGCGACAAGATATGCCGGTTTCCATTGCGACGATCGGCCGTTGTCGGGCTTACAATGAGGTAGATATCGTGACCCAAGTGAGTGGCGAAATTCTTTCCATTGACTTCGAGGAAGGAGCTTTTGTCTCCCAGGGACAACCTTTATTCCATATCGATGATCGGAAATATAGGGCAAGTTTACAATCCTCTGAAGCAGAACTAGCCCGTGCCCGTGCCCAATTATCCATCGATGAACTTCAACTCGAACGTTCCAAGTCGTTGATGAATAAGGATTATATTTCGAAGCAGGAATTTGAAACCTACTCAACCCGCGTGGAGCAAGATAAAGCGAATGTTGCAGCAGCGGAAGCGGCCATTATTCGTGCCAAAGTAGATTTAGAACATTGCTCTATTCAAGCGCCCATTTCTGGAGTAATCGGTAAACGTCTGATGGATCGGGGAGCGGTCGTCGATACTATGAAAAAATTAGTAACAATACGGCAAATGTCGCCCCTTTACGTCGACTTCTTTGTTTCCGAGAATGACTTCCCGAAGTTGAGGGAAAAATTTCAAAATAAAAATAATCAATTAAATTTAAATATGAAACTTATAGCCCATAAAGATACGACTAGGAAGGGTGTTTTAAAATTTTTGGACAATAAAATCGACTACGAAAGTGGGGTGATTCAGTTACGTGGGGAGTTCGAAAATACCGACTATCGCTTTTGGCCAGGCAATACGGTGGGCATCGATGTCGAATTAGAGATATTGAAAGATGCATTAGTGGTATCGTCGGAGAGTATAAAAGTTAATAATATGGGAAAGCCTTACTTATATCAAATCAAACCAGATGAAGCTTCGGTTACAAAACATAGGGCGGTACAGATATTTCCGGAATTAGGGTTTCGAAGTGAATTATTATCGGTTATTCAATCGGGCTTAAATGGGGGAGATATGGTTGTTGTGCGTGGAAATATGTTATTAGGTCCGGGTTCGGATGTTATCCCGATACCTGAGGCTTCCGATAGTATGCCAGGGAATCTTTCCCAACAAAGCAGTACCTCACAACAAAATACTATGAAAGAGTAAGGGAAGGTATGAAAAGTTTGAGTGAAATTTTTATTAGACGTCCGGTGATGACGGTATTACTTGTACTATCGATTATTCTTGCGGGGGTGGTGAGTTATCTTAATTTACCAGTTAGCGATCTACCGGTTGTCGATTATCCGATTATCAATGTACGGGCAGTATTTCCGGGCATGAATCCGCAGATGGTTGCTGCCAATATTGCTTCGCCTCTCGAAGAGGAATTCATGAAAATTTCGGGTGTAGAGCAAGTGACCTCGACCAGTATGCAAGGGGTTGCGATGATTACCCTACAATTTAATCTCAATAAGAGTGTCGATTCTGCGGCGGCAGATGTTCAGGCGGCGATCACTCGAGCATCGGGTAATTTGCCCCAGGATATGCCAGGGCCTCCCGTGTATGAAAAAACGGATCCTAATAGTACCCCAATTTATTTCCTCAATTTAAGCAGTGATTGTTTATCCCAAGCGGAGTTATATGATTTAGCTGACCAAGAGATTTGTAATAAGATTAGTATTTTGGAAGGGGTATCGGCGGTCAACGTTTACGGTGTGAAGCGTGCGATACGGATCGAATTAGATACGGATAAGCTTTATAACAAGGGAATTGCGATTTCGGATATTGTTACGGCGGTTCGTGCGGGGACTGTATCGATGGCTGTCGGTAGTTTAAAGGGGAAGCACAATGCGGTGATATTGAATCCTGCGGGACAACTGGAAGATGCTAAAGGGTATCAAAATCTCATCATTGCTTACAAAAATGGTGCACCGATATATTTAAGGGATGTTGGGGAGGCGATTAATTCTGTCGAATCGAATGACGTCCGGATGCGTTATTGGAAGCGGGGCGGGGCAGAGGGGAATGCGAGTGTTTCGATTGCGGTAACGAGGGGTGCCGGAGCAAATGCGATTAAGATTTCTGAAGCAATAAAACAATTGATCCCTCAAATCAACCAACAATTACCATCGTCTGTAAAATTGACTTCGGCTTTTGATCGCGCTAAAAAGATTGTAGAGTTGATTGATGATGTGAAAGAGACATTAATAATCGCATTTTTACTCGTTGTTTTTGTTATTTTCTTATTTCTAGGACGTGTACGCGAAACATTCATTCCCATTGTTGCGCTCCCATTATCGCTCCTCATTACCTTCATCGTCATGCGCATGCTCAACTATTCTTTGGACAATTTATCCCTATTAGCGCTGACATTGGCGATCGGATTTTTAGTTGACGATGCGATTGTTTTCCTTGAAAATATGGTACGGCGCATGGAAAAATTTGGTGAAACTCCTTTACAAGCGTCCATAGAGGGGGGGAAGGAAATTACTTTTACAATTTTATCGATGACCTTATCCTTAGCGGCCGTATTCATTCCCATTATTTTCATGCCGGGACAATTAGGGCGTGTTTTCCGTGAATTTTCGATTACCATTGTTGTAGCGATCTTAGTATCTGGATTAATTTCGATTACGGTGACGCCTATGATGTGTGCCCGTCTATTGAAGCCGATTGAGGAGGGAAAGAGGACATGGGTGGAACGTTTTGCGAATGCTTTAGAGAGGCAATTTTTACGATTTTACGGAGTAACTTTGCGTTGGTTTTTAAAATTTAAGGTAACATCGTTTCTTATCCTAGGGCTTTGTACGGCATTGACCTATGCAATTTTTACCCAATTACCTAAGACATTTATACCGGAGGGGGATAGTGGTGTAATGTTTGGAGTATTTATTGCGAAGGAAGGGACCTCGCCGAAACAGATGCATACCTATCAGGATCAGGTATTAGGTGTTTTAAAAAATAATGAAAATATTGCACAGACAATTGTAGTATCGGGGCTTAGCGGAATAATACAAAGTAATCAGGGGTTAGTCATTACATTTTTAAAGGAAGGTGAGCGGAAGAGTATACAAGAAATTGCTGCAGAGATATCGAAGGAATTGTATATGATTCCGGGGGCAATGACTTTCCTACAACCTATGCCAAATCTCCATATTAATACGGGTGGCAAAAAAACTAATCAAGGGAAATACGCCTTTTCATTGACGTCCCAAAGTTTTGAAGATTTAATAGAACCCGCTCAGAAATTGCAGGCGGCGATGTTAATGCACTCTGGGTTTGCGAGTGTATCGAGCGATTTATTTTTACAAAACCCAGAATTACAGGTCAATTTTTTACGGGAGCAAGCGGCCTTATACGGCGTGGATGTGGCCATGGTTGAGAAGGAAATGATGCACGCATTTTCTGAAAATTATGCCTACTTAATCAAGGGAGATACGGATCAATATAAAGTAATTGTAACGACAAAGGATGATTCAAAGCGTTTTTCGGGTGATTTGAATGAGCTATATATTCATACGCGTAATGGAACATTGACTCCATTCCAATCCGTAGCGGCTGTAAAAGAACACCTTGGGCCGGTCGCCGTCAATCACATTAATAATACGAATTCGGTGACCTTATATTTTAATTTGAAAGAAAATTATGCGATTGGCGATGCTACGGAATTTATTTCTGGGAAAGCGAAAGAAATTTTACCGCCATCGGTTGTGGGCTCATTTCAAGGGGAAGCGGCGACTTTTGCCGAAACAATGTATATTATTGTTCTCTTGCTTTTAGTTGCGATCTTTGTCATGTATACGATTTTAGGTATCCTCTACGAAAGCTATATTCATCCCCTTACGGTTCTCTCTTCCCTTACAATTGCCATGCTTGGAGGGCTAGGGACATTATGGATATTTGGGCAAGAATTATCGCTTTATGGGTGTATAGGGATTTTCATGCTATTAGGGATTGTCAAAAAGAATGGGATTATGATTGTCGATTTTGCTATAGCACGGCGCCGGGAAGGACTATCCTATGAAGATGCTATTCATGCGGCTAGTATGGCCCGCTTTCGACCGATTATTATGACGACGCTTGCCGCCTTAATGGGTATGGTACCGATTGCGATTGGTTGGGGGGCGGATGGCACAGCCCGTATCCCTTTAGGATTATGTGTCGTCGGGGGCCTCATTTTTTCGCAAATCATTACGCTCTATGTCACTCCCGTTATCTATATTTGCATGGAACATTTTCAGGATAAAGTACTTGATAAAATTCCCTTCTTTGCTCGGGAAATTCGATAGGGTAGTTTGTAAAGTATTTCTCTCTTTTAGATTTACTTAAATTAGAATAGGTTGGAGTATGGCTTTATGGAAAAGTTATACTCCCGTTATTTATATTTGCATGAAACATTTTCAAGATAAAGTACTTG
>JAITNS010000052.1 GCA_031290315.1 Puniceicoccales bacterium | reverse complement strand
AAAACTCAAAAAGATCGTTACACTCTCACCGCTACCCATATCCTCGAGCAAATTAAAAATTTATCCATTCCCACTAAAATAAAAATATCATAACCAAGGCATTTTTAAGGACTACTATTTTGGGACTGGAGGGTTATTTTTGTTTTATTGTCTTGTCTTTTTTTTTTTTTTGCAAAGCTAAGAAAGTGACGCAGTTATGAATATGGGAGCAATCAATTACATTGAATTTTGCATGAGGTTTTATGAAGGCTTGTATCGGCGTCGAAAAAATGATATAACAATTGTACAAATTTTAAGTAACATTTATGCATCTACTGGCAAAAAAAAGCATAGCTTAAAGATGGATCGGCGGCATGTTCACCTCGATCCCCTCAATCCTTTAGCCCATTACAATTTAGCCTGTGATTTATCGATCAATGGGAAAATTAACGAAGCAATCGAGGCCCTTGAAGTAGCTTTCTCACTGGGCTACAATGATTTACAATGGCTATATGATGATGTCGATCTCGATCCTATTCGCAACCATACACAGTTTAAAGCATTAATAGAGCGTCGTCTTTCAGATGTTTCCTCGAAGTAGAGTTTATGTCTGCTCATTCTAATCGGCCGCAAAGGAAAGCGGTTCCCGTATCTCAAATTGAGCGGAAGACTTTTCGTTTAGATTGCATACGTTTTACGTTACAGGGGTGGATCGATATCATTTTCAAGAACTATATCCTTTTAATAGCGATTCGGGTTTTCGATCTAGCAGATTATGCCAAAGGACTTCTTTCGGCAGCTCCGTATATTGGTATGGCATTGACACCATTTGTGGTCCATTTTTTTACACAAATATACCCTATGCCCAGCAATTATGCGACTACATTATGGTTATTTATAGCGAGTATAGCGCTTGTGATTGCATCTTTGACGAATGAGTGGTTTATTTTTTTCGTCGCCATCATGTTTGCTAAATTACTATACAAGCAGACTTTACCGTTTGCCACGGATATTTACAATCAAAACTATCCCAAAGAACGTCGGGGGTGGATCATCAGTAAACTATTTACAATTCTTGCTCTTTCGGGCATCGTTGCGGCAAAATTTTGTGGTAAGGTATTAGATTATTCGCTAATGAATTACCGGCAAATTTTACTTTTAGCGGGAATCGCGACATTACTTTGCGGATATATTTATTATAAAATGCCCAACAGGCATATATTTTCGCGGGAGTCGCAATCCACGCTACATTCCAATTTACTCATTTTGTGCAACGATCGATTATTTACGCTCATACTTTTTTTATGGTCATTGATGAGCTTTGCCTTTCAAATGACCTATCCCTTACGCATGGAATATTTGGCTAATCGCTGCTATGGTCTCAATTTATCCAACGACACTATTTCATTAATCACAGTAATTATTCCATCGGTGACGCGTATCGCCAGTACATTATTTTGGGGAAAAATTTTTGACACGCAGAATTTTGCGGTAATGAAAATCATGATTGATTTATGTTTTTTAACGAGCATACCGACTTTCTTTTTCACCGATAATTTTGCGCTTTGGATTATTTCGGCGATTGCGCTTGGATTGAATTACGGTGGTAATTTAACTGCATGGCAATTATGGGTTACGAAAATCGTACCGTCGCCAGAAAAATTGGGTGCCTATGTGAGTCTTGATGTAGCCATTATGGGAATACGCGACGCCTTAGCGACTACATTTGGATATTTTCTTCTTTCACACGCCATTTCTTTACATACAATTTGCGTAATAGCAATTTTGTTAACGGTGATTTCCGCAATCGGATTTTGTTTCCTAGTGAAACACCCCCGGCTTTGCTAAGATCTATATTTTTCTATTGGAATGGGGCGAGGTTGATTGAGGGCAACACCTGTTCGATTCTTTCGACGACCGCTTGTAAAGTAAGACATGTAGTATCGATAATTAGGGCATTATTTTCGGAGTGAACATCGAAGGAATCGCGTTGAGCGATGCTATCTTTTTCGCCTTCCTTACGCCGTCGATCTTCGCGGACTTCAGAATCAGCGGTGAGAAAAATTTTGACATCAGCTTCCGGTAAAACATGGGTAGCGATATCGCGTCCTTCCATCACAATACCTGCGAAGTAAAATTTTTTCGCCAACGAAACTAAATCTTGTTGGTATGCTCTTAATCTTTGACGGATTTGGGGGATCTGAGCAAAAATAGCCACATTATTATTGACCCATTCCGAACGTAAGTCGTCATGTTGGAGACAAATTCCATCGATGGTAAGATGGGCCGAGGTACCATCAAATTGCGTATCCAAGGAAAATTTTTGAATACAATTTTCAATCCGTTGCCAATTGGTAGTGGTAAAGCCATTTTTCAATAAAAAAAATGTTAATGTTCGATAATGATCTCCCGTATTGACATTCAATAGGCGATATTTTTTAGCTAAAGTGTAGGCTGTAGAAGATTTTCCGGAGGCAGCGGTACCATCGATTGCAATCGATAAAAATGTTTTATGGTTGATGGCACACATATTTAAAAACTTTTCTTTAAGCTGATAAAAATTTGGAATAATACCTGGTCTTGCAACAATTAAATAATCATATTTAGGATTTAGCTGTTGTTGTTCCTGGCGAAAGATCTCGCGGAACAAGCGTTTTACGGCATTACGCTCATGGGCTTTTCCGATTTTTTTGCTAACAATCACGGCGAATCGCGGTAAGATATTATTTAAATTCTCTTTAACTTTACAAAAAAAGCCAAAAGCATTTTTAAAAGCGCATCCCTGTCTTAGTCGTTCGAAATCGTTTCGTAATTTTATGCGCTGACATTTTTCCAGTCGCATCATAGGAATTAACAGCTACGAGAGGCAATTGCTAATTTTGCGCGTCCCTTATGTCGTCGACGTGCTAAGACTTTCCTTCCACCAGATGTTTTCATGCGAGCACGGAAACCGAATTTTCTCGCTCTTTTAATTTTAGATGGGTGATAAGTAGGCTTCATAGTTTTACATCAAAACGAATATATCCTATTGTCAAGCGTGAATATTTGCTTTATTTTTCAATTCAATTATGATCGACATATAATTTTAATATATTTTATATTAATTTTATCAATTCAAGCACTTCATTAAGTAGTTAATGTATGGGGTGAATCTATATTTCTCCTTGCTCTATATTTCTCACTTGCATGAAAATTTATCTCCGAGCGCGAGCTGTATGGAAGCGCCTTCCTGAAGCCCTCCCTTCAAAAATTCCTCCGCTAAAAAAACAAATTTTAAAAAAAATATTTAAAAAAAAAAAAAAAAACGTATAATAGTTAATAATTTAATATTAAAATAAATTAAATAGGAGAGATAAAATATGAGTACGATTGATAGAACAATTGATTTAGCTAGCACTGGATCCTGGGCGTTAAATACAGCGGCTAAAGAAGCGCTCAAGGATGGTGGGAATTTGAAAGTCCAGTGTAATGGTCAGATATACCAAATAGAATTAAGAAAAGGTTTTCTTGGCATTGGTAGCCCACGAATAAAAAAAATGAGTTTGTGCGATCGCGGCGGCAAAGTAATAACAAAATTAGAGATGAAAAATCTCAAACTAGGTGCGTGCTTCGGTAGACATAATTTAAC
>JAITNS010000020.1 GCA_031290315.1 Puniceicoccales bacterium | reverse complement strand
TTTGAATTTATCGCGAATCATATTGAGAAGGGGCAATTTAATACGGTCGAGCTCTTCCGTCGAAATCGGATTATTCTTCAGATCATCAATAATAGCAAGTAGTTCTGTTTTTGTATCGTAGGTTGCTTCGGGATGTAGAGAAAGCATGATTTCAAATAACCCAAAGTTTTTGAAGGCCATCGCATTATTGTCAACAATCGGTGAATATACTTTCCCTTCCGTTTTACGTATTTTATCGCGTATGCGATCGCCAATCGTTTCCCCTAAAACCGTTAAATAGCGGCTATCTTGAATGTTGTTCTCATCGTCAGTCAAGAAAGTTAAAAGCGATAGGGTACGTTTTTCATCCCCCATAAAGAAAAGTGATTTTTCCGTCGTTTCTTTTGGGAAAGTGACGATACCAGAGTTTAAAATTTCGTTTTGCGAAGGTGATCGCGGAGAAAGCGCACCGAAAGTATCTTGAATATTTTGAATGGCCGCTTCAAGATCGAAATCGCCAACAATCGTTAATTCAATCGCTTCATTTTGAAAAATTGGTAGGAGCAATTTTTTTATGTCATCCATAGTAATTGAAAAAACAGATTGTTCATCCCCTAATCCGAAAATAATATTATTGCTAGTGATAAATTTGCGATATTGGTCAGAGATAACAGAGCTTGGCGATTTTTCACGATCCTGATAAATTGGCTTCAAAGCCTCGCGTACTTCAAATAACGCTCGCTCCTCAAATCCAGGATCTAAAAGATAGGCTGTCATGAGCTGTAATCCAAATGGTAAATTTTTTCTATCACAAGTCCCGAAACAATTGAAACTGCGTTCGTCGATATCAAAATTAATTTGAATACACTTTGAGGTAAGCAATTTACTGAGCTCTTTCCATGGATTTTTTTTGAGCCCAGACTTTACAAATGTTTGCTTGGTAACGAAAAAAATGCCTTGTTTGGAATGCGGATAATCCGTCAACGCTCCGTGGCCAAGCGTTAGAGCAAATTGGATCTGATTTTGTTTGAAATCAGTCGGCTTGAGATTGACCGTAATACCATTCGCAAGCGTCAATTGCGTGATGCCGAGATCCTCAATATAATTTTTTTGAACAATTTCGCGGTAGGGTGTTTCGAAATGTTCGTAGGCGAAATTCCCCAAGATTTCATGATCATTTGGAAGAACAGTAATCGCTTCCGATTGCTTGAAAATACTTTCAATCGCTGGATGAGCATTTTCAATGGCATGATCGGTGATAAACGAAATATATAAATTTTTCCAAATTTTTTGCAACTCCCGTTGGCAATCATCGGGCGTAATGTCGGCATTGAGTATTTTCACTAATTCATAGCGGTCTATGGGAGATAAAAATTGCTTTTTTTCATCGTAGCAGGTAATTAATTCGCGGACAAGTTTTTCAGAATGGCATGTCTTCGCTGCTAACATATATTGTTCCGCGTAATTGAGGGACGCTTCTTTTTGCCGCTGTAATTCCCCAAGCGAAATCCCATATCGACATATTTTGCGCATTTCCTGTTCCAAAAGCCCTAAACATTCTTGCCAATTTTTATATTCACAAGTAATTTCTACTCCAAAGATAGAATGATTAGTTCGTAAAAAATTTTGAACGAAGGAAATTTCTCCTGCCGAAAATAAGGATGGATTTTCTGATTTTTTATCCCGAAGACGTTCTTGAAGAATATTGGCAATCCAATTCATCATCATACAATGCCTACGTGCTTCGTACTTATCGACAGGAAATAAATTGGGAGATATGGCAGAAATCTCTACACTTGTTGCCGAAAGATCGGGATCCGAAAAATAGAAAAATTGCCTTTTTTGACTCTCTACTTCCCCCGTATTTACATCCACTGGTTTCTTCCGTAACGCTAAATCGTTAAATATTTCCTTAATCTTTTCCTCAAATCTTTTCACATCTACATTGCCAATCGCTACTAAAAACATCCTCTCCGGTAAATACCATTTTTCATAGAAATGGCGAAGATCGTTGGCTGAAGCACTTTGAATCACATTCGTTTTGCCGATTGGGAAGCGATAAGGAATAATTGTGCCTTTTAATGCAAATTTAAAATTACTTTTAGCAAGTTTCATAAATACATTATTATGATCACGCTTTTCGGCAAGGATGACCCCTCGTTCCTGATTCATATCATTTTCAAGCAGATTTAAGCCATCACAAACATCCCGAAATGCGGATAATGCCGTATCAACAGTTTCAAGGCTATCATTGGGAAGATCGAGTTCATAACAAGTCGTTAGGAAAGAGGTATGGGCATTGAAATTTTGGCCGAAAGCGATACCCAATTTTTGCATATGTTCCACGATATTACCATTTGGAAAATGTTTAGAGCCACGAAAAGCCATATGTTCCAAAAAATGCGCTAATCCGCGTTCCTGTTCCTCCTCCATCACCGATCCAACGTCGAAGTTGAGCGCCATCGCAATCCGCTTTTCCGGATAAGCATTGTTCATCAACGCATAACGAAACCCATTCTCCAATTTACCAAAAATAATATTGGGATCGCTCTTTAACTCAAATGCCATTCCCTTCATAATATCCTGCTCTCTCTCCTTCATAGAACGACAACCATAAAGTATTAACATTCCTAAAAAAAGTAATAAAAATCGAAATAATCTCATGCCGTCAAATTTTGGTTAGAATATTTTTGACAAAAAGATTTTTGTTGAAAAAAACAACTAGATTTTTCCAAATAGTATATATATGACAATATGGGTTGCGATATTTTTCGATTGACAAAGGAGCGATGTTATAAAGCTTTACTTTGTTTAACGAGTTTATTATTTTTAATTGTTTCCCTAGTAGGAGGAATTGCTGTGTATCGTTCCTATCGCCAATGTAAGGTCGTAGAAATGAAAGAACAGCAACAATGGGAGCGTTATCAGCAAATGAAGAATAAATTTGAAATTCAACAGGAGCATGTTAAAGAGTTAATGGAAAATCCCGACTTTATAGAGCATGTAGCTCGGGAGCGTATACAGATTGCGGGTGAAGATGAAGTATTATTCCGTTTTGAATAGAAGCTATGGAAAGATTACAACGAGAAATTTTTGAGAGATTTGAACAGTATGGACAAATGCAAATCTTTCGTTTTTGGGAGGAACTGAATGCCGATGAACGCTTAAATCTATGCCGACAAGCAGATCAAATTAATTTACTTCATTTCTCCGAAATCGTCAATTCTTTGATCGATAGGGAAAAAAAGTCTTTGCGCTCAGATACGCCATTATTGCCTGCCCATTATATTAGTCTACCTTCCGACGAGACAAGTAGTTATCGTTGGGAAGAGGCTTATAATGTAGGCGAACAGGTCTTAAGCGAAGGGCGGGTCGCGGTATTTACGGCAGCAGGAGGCCAAGGAACTCGTTTAGGATTTGAAGGACCTAAGGGAGCATTTGCTGTTACACCGGTAAAAAGAAAATCGCTCTTCCAGATCTTTGCAGAGAAAATTCGCTTCGCTGAAAAACGTTATGGGCATTATATTCACTGGTTTATCATGACTAGCGACCGTAATCATAATGAAACGATTGAATTTTTTGGTAAAAATAATTCCTTTGGGCTATCGAATGTACATTTTATTCGCCAAGGATTATTACCGGCGGTTACGATGGGTGGTAAGATTATGTTGGAGGACAAAGGTCGGATTGCGATGCATCCCGATGGGCATGGTGGCGCATTTAAAGCGTTTGTAGCAAGTGGGGCAAATGCGATGTTAGAGGCAAAGGGTATTGATACGATCAGTTATTTTCAGGTCGATAATCCTCTCGTGCCGGTTATTGATTCCTATTTTATTGGCTTCCATGAAAAAAATCGATCACGTATGTCTTCTCGGACGATTTTAAAAGCATATCCTGAAGAAAAAGTTGGGATATTTTGCGTATTATATGGGCGTTCGGCGGTCATTGAGTATAGCGATTTACCAATAGAGCGAGCAATTGAGCGGGATCGTAGCGGAACTTTACGGTTTAAAACGGGTAATGCCGGAATTCATATTTTTGATCGAGATTTCTTTTCTTTATTAGGTAATGAGATGAGTGGACGTCCTTTACCTTTACACAAAGCTAAAAAGAAGATTCCAACCATTGATGAAGATGGGAAGGTAATTGATCCGGATGTTCCCAATGGAATAAAATTTGAGACCTTCATTTTTGATGCCTTACAATTTGCAGAGCGTTCGATTATTGTCGAAGGGAATCGTAAAGAAATTTTTAGTCCCTTAAAAAATTCGATGGGTTTAGATTCTCCGGAGACATGTCGGCAGGATCAAATACGTTTATTTTCAAAGTGGCTTGTGAAAGCAGGTTCCGATATTCCGATCGATGCAAAGGGACTTCCGCCCTTTAATATAGAAGTTAGTCCTTTATTTGCTGATAATGAACGCGATTTTCTAAGTAAGTGGAACGATTTGGAAAAACGCCCCGCCATCTCTTCGGGAAGTTATATTAGTTAATTATTTCTTAATGGGGCTCCGCCCCATACCCCGCCAGGGGATAGTATCCCCTGGACCTCCTTTGTGGCGGCCCTAGATTAGATGCCGTTGGCATCCAATCTAGGGCCAAGGAATCGTTCAAAGAATATTATTCTTTGAACTTATTAAATGCGGCCAGGCTCTGTTTCGGCCAAAAATATGCCATTGGCAATCTTTGGCCGAAAACCAGGTCAAGGAGTCCATGACTCCTTGCAGGG
>JAITNS010000012.1 GCA_031290315.1 Puniceicoccales bacterium | reverse complement strand
TCCAAGAAAGTCGCACCATAAAAATCATCAAAAATATTGAAAGTATACTCCGTACACGCATAATAAAGCGAATCGCCTCCTAAACTCTCATGGCGCTGATCTTTCGGAGAAATCTCACGGAATTCAAACCCTCGCATTAAACTGTCACCCCCTAAGAAATGCCGCTCACTGTAAGGAGTTTGTTTATTGGCAAATGGACAAATCACGCCGATTTTAGCAATCCTCGAAAGCGTGTGATCATATTTTTCGGAAATAGTAATCCATTTTGCTACACTAGTAGTGGCCCGAAATAGTTTCGTCGTCCCGCCAAGACCCGCTAATTGAGTCTCAACCCCTATAAAAGAACCGCAACGCGGAAAAATGTAATTATCACGTGTATCACGCTCAATGGAAAATTTTAGACGCGAAGAAGAATTATGTCCTGCCTCGTCCTTGAGCGGTTGAACCGCAGTAATACTAACATTGCGAATATTTTTGTGAGTGAAATTATACGCCAGACGACCTACCCATAATTCGTAGAGACGTTTCCGAAAATAAGGCTCAAATCCAAGTGATGTCTGATCGTAAGTCGGACCACTATAATTACTATCAGATGTGCGATACTTCGTTTTTTCACCGAAAACATCAACCCCAAATGCAAGCGCACGATCGAAAAGATAGGGCTCCTCAAAGGATAAAGCTAACTGATGCTCGCGAGTACCCATTTGAATACGTGCACGCGCCTTTTGACCTCCCCCTTGGTGTTTCGCTCGAGAATTAAAAAGATCAAAGTTAGATTGCGATAACTCTAAAAAAACAAGTTGATTGTTAGTCGCACTAATCGCACCCCCAATCTGTATCTTCCCAGTATTTTTTTCCTTAACATCAATTAAAATATTTTTATGATCCGGAATATCACTGTCTTCAATGTCAAGAAGAACTGTCTCGAAAAATTCAGTGTTCTTTAAGCGATTTTCACTGTTCTTCATCTTAACATAATTAAATTTATCCCCCGGCGCAAGCGCTAGTTCCCGTAAAATTACTTTGTTTTTTGTTTTAAAATTGCCTCTGATAAGTACGGAATTAACATATGTCAGCGGCGATTCATGAATCGTAAATTTCACATCAATTCTATTATCGGCGAAAGTCGGTACCTTTTCAATCTCCACATAGGAGTTAATGTATCCGTGGTAGCTGTAAAAATTGCGAATCGCTTCCGCCGTACCAGCGATATTTCCTGGCGAAAATGGATCGCCCGTCTTAATCTTAATAAGCGAAGCAATTTTATCGTCCGGATAGATTTTATTGCCCTCAAAATGAATCTCACCTGCAAAATATTTTTCACCAAGCTCGGCAACAAATTCCAAAGCACCGCTTTTCCCACTACTTCCTTTAACAAATTCCGCACTGATCACTTTGGCATCGAGATAGCCAGCGTTTTGCATCTCTTCGATGACCGTTGCACGATCGGCATCCAATAAAATATCGATAAAGTATCCCTTTTTATCTGAAAACGAGAAAAAAGTCCAGGTCTTAAGTATTAATTTTTTCTGAATTTTTTCGGTCTCCACATCACCAAAGTTAGTAAACTTTATTTTCGAAATATGAAACCCTTCCCCTAAAATAATGTCAAAAATAACTTTCACATATTTAGGGTCGTCGGTTGGCACAATTTGATAACTGATAGTCGGCCGCGGAAACCCTTGGGCCTGGTAATACTGATAAATTGTCTGAATGTCATCGTTGATAAACGCTTTGTTGAGATATTCCCCCTCAACCGTTTTAATCGATTTTTTTAACTTTTTATTACTAATTTTAGCATGAGGAAATTCAATCGTCGCAATCTTAGGGCGCGTCGCTAGGGAAAAAATGAGGTCTAAGCTGCCGTCCTCATTCTGATCGGCAGATACGCGCACGTCGTCAAACATATTCGTCGCAGATAAGGAGTGAATCGCTTCGTCCGCAAAATGACGGTCAAACGAATCGCCCTTCGTTAATTTTATATGCGAGCGAATAAAATCTTCATTCCCAGGTACCTTGCCATCCAGTAAAATGGTGATCGTCCGAACCGAAAATAAACTACGCTCGTTCTTCTTTTCATAGGAAGTAAACGTAGATTTTTTTGATTCCTCAGATGAGTTGTCTTTTTGGGCAATGGGATCAACCATTGAAGTTGTGCTTTCTTGGCGATCGGACGTCACATTTTTTTCACTATCGGAAGCCCCATGTTCTGCGACGATAGGTATGGAAGCATCTATCTTGGCAACCGAATCGGGATCACTATCCGCAAAAATAAAAGCGCTAGTGGTAATAAACCATAAAATATTTATGCTATATCTTTTTTTCATGGGCATAATTTTCAAATCGAGTTAAACTTTTCTTAAATGCAAGGGGGACGACGCCAGTTGGCCCATTCCTTTGTTTTGCGATTATGAGATCCCTTCTGACAATATCAAGCAAAACTTCCTGCTCTTCGTCGTTATCCCGGTTTTTAGAAAGCAATAGTACCACATCGGCATCCTGCTCAATGGACCCAGATTCGCGTAAATCGGATAATCGCGGTTGCCGTTTTTCTTTTTCGGAGTCTCGGTTGAGCTGACTCAATACAAGAACTGGTACCGATAATTCCCGAACCATCGCCTTAATGCCGCGCGAGATCTCGGAAATTTGCTGCTCACGCGGAGCCCTATAGTCGTGACTTGCAAGCAATTGTAGATAATCAATAATAATCAAACCCAACTTATGCCGGTTATACATCCGCCGCGCCTTCGCACGCATCTCGGTAATGGACATGCCACAGGATTGATCGATCCACAGTGGTGCTTTTTTGAGTTCCGTGGTAATCGTACTTAGCCTGGCGAGATCTTCTTTTGGAAGGAAACCGGTACGTAAGCGTCCCACATGGACATTTGCTCGCCCGCACATCATTCGCAGTGCGAGTTGTTCCGCAGACATTTCTAAGCTAAAAAATAGAGTGGGAATTGGATCGGACGATTTTGGGCTAACCACATGCTCTGCGATATTGAGCGCAAAACTCGTTTTTCCCATGGAGGGTCTTGCGGCAACCACGATCATTTCCCCCGGACGTAATCCAAATGTCAAGCGATCGAGATCCGTAAACCCCGAGGCAACGCCATCGACTTCACCGCGACGTTGAAAAATGCGGTCGATCATGTGCTCGGCATTACTAATGGAGTCCTTTAAGGAAATAGCTGCATCGGAGATACGATGTTCCGAGATCGCGAAAATCGATTGCTCAACTTCGTCTAAAAATACTCCCACATCGTCGACCCCACCATAGGCATTTTCGATACTCGTATTTGCAACGGTAATAATCCTCCGTACCAAATCGAAATCCTTGACGCGTTTGATATAGTGTTTTAGGTGGGCAGGGGTATCGATGCGATTGGCGATGGCATTGATATAAGTGTAACCACCGACTTTCTCGAGCTCACCCCGAGACGATAATTTTTCACTGACAATTAATTCATTAACGGACGTATTAGCATTAAAGAGCTCCAATAATGCTTGATAGATGAGTTGGTGGGCAGACAGGTAAAAGGATGCCGGCGTAATCTTTTCTTGAATACACAAAATAATACTATCTTGGCCGCCGTCGATAATACATCCCGCCAACAATGCTTGTTCGAATTCCACACTAAAAGGTGGTGATCGATGAATACTGTCTTTCGCTTGAATCACAAATATCCCATGAAGATCCAACAAAGGACGCTATTGGCAAGCACAAATTTTCATATTAATTCATATTATTTCCATTTGAAGGATTATAGTATTTTCATTTAAACATTTTCGAGCGAATTAGTGTTCGGGAGCTCCTCTTTTTTCCAATTCTTTAACGATACGTATCATACCGAATTTACGAGCATAATAGAGGGGTGTATGGCCATTAGCATCTGGTTTTTGGGCATCGCACCAATAGGAAATTAATCCTAATGCTACTTCTTCTTTTTTATTTTTAACAGCAAACATTAGGGCGGTACATAATTCGTTATTTTTGACAGGTAGGATAGGATCGACTAGAAGATATTCGTTATTTTTTCGTGAAATAATATAAATTACGCGATCCACATCGTTTGCCAAGATGGCGTAATAGAGGCTCTGTTTATTGGGAACTTTTCGGCTTAATCGCTCATATTCGTTGAAGATCAAGGCCGTACAGGATAGATATATTTTTGATATCACATCCCGTATCGATTGGAAAATCTTTCCTTTCCCAAAGCAACAGGAAAGGATGATGATACATGTTATAATTAATATATGTTTTTTATTCATACCATTAAAGAAATAGATTAATAATGTGATATTGTATAAAAAGTCTTGCGTAGAGACATCTCTTTCTAGAAAGTATATTTTGTGAGATAATATCAAGGAAAAAATATTCCTATTATAATAAATATTTCCGTACCTTTACAAAGTTTTCCCTAATTAGCCATTTTAGGGATCCAGCATAGAAGTGGCTTTTTGTCAAGATTTTTTCTAATATTTTATTGTTCTTAGAAAATTATATGGGAGCAATAATTTTACTGTCTTTGGGAATTGTACACGAGCAATAAAAAAGGACGCCCACAAAGACGCCCTTCAGTTTAGTATGAAAATAAGTTATATCGTATCACCTATGCTCTAACATTAGATACATGACAACACAAAATTTCTCTTCGATGATGATACATTTATTAACTAAAGTAAAGTTGATATGGAAAGAATTTCTCTGTCAAGTTTTTTTTCTAATATTTTGTTGTTTTTAGAAAATTATATGGGAGCAATAATTTTATTCTCTTTGGAAAATTATACACAAGCAATAAAAAAAGGACGCCCACAAGGACGCCCTTCAGTTTAATATGAAAACAAGTTATATCGTATCACCTACACTAGGATCATAACAATACAAAATTCTTTTTTTTGATGATGATACATTTATTAACTAAAGTAGAGTTGATATGGAAAGAATTTCTCTGTCAAGTTTTTTTTCTAATATTTTGTTGTTTTTA
>JAITNS010000099.1 GCA_031290315.1 Puniceicoccales bacterium | reverse complement strand
TATAAAAATTTGCTTTAAAGTGTGCAACGAAATTCCGAAATTAAGAAAATACCATTTTTGCAAAAAATGAGAATAAGGCATAAATAACCGAATAATTTGTCAAAAGAAAATATTAATCTCAAAAAAATTAAATTAAACTGACTTTAATTGAATTTTATCTTTAATGATTTTTGTTTAATCTCGGTAGGGCGCATTCCAAATTATCGATTTGTAGGGGCAAGGCGTGCCTTGCCCAATTTAGGGCGACCGCAAGTAATTCCCCTCCTTTGGAGGGGAATTGCAACAAACATAACAACTCTATTAAGTCCCATGCAGGGCTTGCGCCACGCAAAGAATTATCCCCTTATCTTGTTGGAAACTAATAATAAAAGAGTAATTTTGTAAAAAACAAACCCTATATGAACCCTAAAAGAAAGAAACAGGGCTAACAAAAAAGAATATGGCAAAAATAAATGTAAAAGGTACAGAAATAGTGTTGATTAACCAAGAAAAAGAGGATTATATTTCGCTTACGGATATTGCAAAAGTGAGAGATAGTAGAAGCGAGGTTGTAATTCAAAATTGGATGCGAACCCGAATGACTATTGAATTGCTTGGACTTTGGGAAACGCTCTATAATCCGAATTTTAAACACATCGAATTCGATGTGTTTAGAAATCATGCGGGATTAAACGCTTTTGTTCTTTCGCCAAAACAATGGATTGAAAAAACGAATGCAATTGGACTTGTAACAAAATCAGGGAGATACGGCGGCACATTTGCTCATCGAGACATTGCCTTTGAGTTTGCTTCGTGGATTTCGGTTGAGTTTAAGTTATATTTGGTAAAAGAATTTCAACGTCTAAAAGAAGACGAGCAAAAGCAAATAGGTTGGACTGCCAAACGCGAACTTGCCAAAATCAATTATCACATTCACACGGATGCAATCAAGCAAAACCTTATTCCACAAGAACTTACGCCTTTGCAGATTTCATACGTCTATGCCAACGAAGCAGACGTTTTGAATGTGGCTATGTTTGGAATAACAGCAAAGGAATGGCGCGACAAAAATCCCACGTTAAAAGGAAATATCCGCGATTATGCCACGATTAACGAACTGATATGCTTTTCAAATATGGAGAATCTGAATGCCGTTTTTATCAACGAAAACATTCCGCAACGCGATAGATTGATAAAATTGAATAAAATTGCCATTCAACAGATGACAGTATTGCAGGAAGTAGAAAATAGAAAAATGTTAAAATAAATTATAACCTCTTTCCGCAGGATTTAATAAAGTGCCGCCCCATGCAGGGACTTCACACTGACGCAAATTGTCTGAACCATGATTTTAGTAAGATTAATTTGATTTCCTTGATTATTAAAATCATGTCAATCTTGCAAATCTTGTGAAAATCGTGGTTCAGACATAAACGCAAGCATTTCCTGCATCAGGTCACGTTCCCCTCCATTGGAGCAGTTGTCCGCAGGGAACCACCCCTGCCCCCTCCAAAGGAGGGGAATGATCCCGCAAGTGGCGCCACCACACCGCCCGAAAGGGCGTAATAGCACCTCAAAATAAGTTTTAGCCAAAATATTTTGTTTTGTAACTAAAAAACAGTTACCTTTGTGTGAATATTCAGATTGTGGGTTCGCATGAAAAATTATTAGAACGATTTTTGAGGCTTCCAAAAGATTTTACTTGGGATGAATTGAAACGTTTATTAAGTAAATACGGATACTTCCATAATAACAAAGGAAAAACTTCCGGTTCACGCATTACATTTGAAAAAAAAGATTCGAATATTGTGCTTGATTTACACAAACCACACCCTAAAAATATTCTGAAACCCTATCAAATAAAAGATGTATTGGAGTTTTTGAAAAGGATAGAAGTTATAAAAGACTAAAATAAAGATTAAAATTATGGACAATATTTTAAAATACAAGGATTTCATTGCTACTGTAAAATACATCTATGAAGATGAGGCTTTTATCGGACGGATAGAAGGGATTGATTCTATAGTATCATTTGAAGGACAAAGCGTAGAAGAATTAAAATTATCTTTTCGAGAAGCTGTTGAAAGTTATTTGGATTTTTGCAAACGGAAAGGCATTTCGGAAACTCAAAAATCCTATTCCGGCGTATTCAATGTAAGAATCAATTCCGATTTGCATCGTCGGGCAGCTATTACAGCTAAACAGAACGGTTATACGCTTAATTCTTTTGTGAAAGAATCCATAGAGTGGAGATTGGAACATGCGCATTGATAAAAGGTGAAAATTTGAACGCCTGTTTTTCCTGTTCGTTGCCCCCTACTATTGCTAATTCTTTGGCGCAATCTATTGAAAGTGCGTACTCTATTAAGCGACCGCCAGTTGATAACGTACAATAGAATAGGCTCTTATAATTACAACCGCCCCTGCATCAGCCGTGCAGTGGCTTTTTTCGTTATTTACCCCCATGCGGTTCAATATCATTAACATAGTAATAAATTCAGATATATTTTTGATATTTTCCTTTTTTTGTTATTCTTGGATAGTGCCTCTTTTTCTTTCTTACAGGAATTATATGTTTACTTATTCGGCATAACAG
>JAITNS010000093.1 GCA_031290315.1 Puniceicoccales bacterium | reverse complement strand
AACACTCTTTCCCTACACGACGTCTTCCGATCTTGACATATTCCTATCAATTCCTTAGGGTCCTTAACGGAACTCAATTTATCCTTAAGTTCCTTTAATTCAGCGATATCTCCGTTTTGTTGGTCTATGGTTTCTTTTTCTCTAATTATTAATCTTTGTACTTCTGCACTGACTTCGATTACACTGCTTATGTAATTTGAGTAATCTTGAATATGTCGAGTTGCGGCATCTATTGTGGTTGATATTACGATTTCGTACGCTATTTTGTCTGGGATTTGGCTTATTTGACTTTTTATCGCTGAAGTATTTTGGCTAAGCTTGCCCAGCTTTTCTTATTTTTTTGTAAGACTTCTTCCCCATCGCTTTTATTATACAGATTCATGATTTTTAGGATATCATCTTTATCGGTACGAGCCTTTTTTAAGACAGTATCGAATTGATCGCGAAGTTTGCTGGTTGCATCAGGTTTAATTGTGTCAGCTAAAAAACACTCCACAAGCCTGATCACATCAAATGTTTTATTCAACAATGAAATTTGTTTGTTAATTTCCTCAATGCGTTTCGAAAGATGCCGGTCATGTTTCAATGACCTAGAAAAAATCCATTCCCGAAGTTTAGAGAAAATCCACCGAAAAAAAGAATTTGGACTGGTCACCGGATTTGGACTCTCTGTTATTGAGCTTGTTGTCAATTAGTATCAGCAGAGGTGAAAAAGACTATCACCTTCTGTTTGTGTAACTCTTGAACTTGCGCTGCTTTCCTCTATTTCGGCATTTCTTTTAACTGTCCCATTTTTCCCAATCTTATTGCCCTTGACGGGAAGAAATGTGCAGAAAATAAAAAATATTGCAAGCTAATTTTTTGCGTTCATCCATTGGAGCATCGGAACTCCCCCATCGCATTTCTTTTGTTTTCAAATTGTTGCCGAAATCGTCAAAGCTTTTTTGGAGCTTCATGTTGTTTCTGTAGCTTCATATTTCCTTACTTCTGTTGTAAACACACGAAAATACCAAAGATTTACTACCCGAAATAGAAGTTCATAACCTGACCTTTCCGCATTATGCACTAGCACAAACTCATACTGTGGAACTGGCGGGTTTTTGTTGTAGTCCATTGTCTTTTTGATCGCGATGAGCGCAATATCCATAAAATTGCCGATCCAATTTCGATCCACTATCCAGTAAATATCACCATCTTTCATTTTGCCGAGATCAAGAGATAATAATCTGTCAATGTCTATATTTTCCGTATGTCCCTTAGTGCCTACGCGCATATAGCGCATGCCCTGATCATGTTGGACTTGGACGATTTGTTGTAGATTCGCTATGGCATTCGGAAATAATGTTGGGTGATAAACATCGATTTCTCGAACTGGGACTTGCTCATTAAGATCTTTAAATTCGCTATAGATATGTATGGTGCTATAATCTCTAGAATCATTATCACCACTATTTCCAAAGGCTGTTTGGAAAAAATTGGCAAAAAACACATCAGTTAAATCGTATATCGGTAAACTTAATTTGTTGGGTTTAGTATCATCGTATCCAATCCCCTCAGATTTCCACCTATTCTTTTGGTCGTCAATTTCTTTCTGCTTTCCACTCTCAACATCTGCAAATATAACAGTTCTTCCCTTTTCATGATTTTTTAAATCAATTATAATGTGCCCATTGACATCGTCTCCCTTGCCATTGCCCCAATTAACACGGCCCCTCTTGCCATCGCCCCCTCGACATTAATCGACTGCTGGCGTATGAGATACCCACTTGGCATGTGAAAATCATCGCCGGATAGTATCTGCGAATACATTTCAACCAATCGTTCTGGATGGTTGTGTAAATATCTGTTAATCAAAGAACAAATGGTGCATGTTGGCAAGTCCATTTGCCTGTGCGGCGAAAACAAGGACTGCAATATGACTTCTCCGGGCTTTAACCTTTCGATTCCAGATATTTTATGCATAATATCTAGGATATTATTACCTTTTTCGCCGAGATTGATACCATTAGCGTTGTTTATAATTTGCTTTAGTTCGCTTTCATCCTTGGACAAATGTCCCAATACGTCGAACATTTGCCGACGCACATGTTCTGAACTTGGCAAACTTTTGAACCAATAGTCTTTGAAGTTTTCTTTTTAGCGAAAAAATTGTGCAATAGCCTAACCTTAGTCACATCAATTTTTCCCCTTTCATTAAAGCAATATTTTGTTGTTTTTCCGGCAAAATATCCCCAAGCTTTGCGAGCATCGTGAAGATTTTTGTAAAAAAGATGTCCGCCAAAGGTATAAGCATCATCGGCAAACTTTCGAAATATTAGGCTAATAGTCTCTCCGACATAGAGTATTTCATTTACTATTTCCTTTAATCTATTCTTCCTGGCTTTTATATGGTCTCTTATTTTTACTATTTCTTCCCGTATCTCTGCAAATTCCACACGATCTTCAGAGGAACTCAATTTATCCTTGAATTCATTTAATTTATCGAAATTTGCCTTTCGGTAGCCTAAAATTCCCTCTCCTTCCTGTATTAAGCTCTGTTCTTTATCTTTAGGGACTCTTTTGTTGAATGACACATCTTGTAAATATTTGGCGCTATGTTCAGTCACGTCCTTTTCTATGCTGGATATTACGTTAATATTGTGGCCTTTGGAAATTTTACATTCTAATTCGTCTAATTCAACATTTTTATTGTCCATCTGACTTTTTATTTGTATCATTTCTCGCCGTATTCCCATAAGGCCTTCAATGGAAGTCGATTTGCTCATAAGTTCATTTAATTTATTGACATTTCCATATTGCTGGACTACGATTTTTTATCCTTGCTGTATTAATCCCTATATTTCCATATTGACTTCGTCGTTAGACGTCGTATAGTTTACGTACAACTTGAAATATTTGGTATGTTGATTCACATCCTCTTCTATGATGGATATTATATCCCCATTCTGGTTCCTAAATATTTCACGCGCTACTTCGCCTAATTTGACAATCCTTTTTCCGTCTGGTCTTTTATTTGTAGTAGTTCTTGATATATTCCTATAAATTCCTTAGGGTCCTCAAGGGAACTCAATTTATCCTTAAGTTCCTTTAATTTATCGACATCTTCGTTCTGTTGAACTATGGCTTCTTTCCCTTTCTTTATTAATTCCCGTATTCTTACATTGACTTCGCTTTCGGACGTCACGCTGCTTCTGGAATCCGAGTAATCTTGATATGTTGAGTTGCGGCATCTATTGTGGTGGATATTATGCTTTCGTTCTGGTTCCTAAATATTTCACGCGCTACTTCGCCTAATTTGACAATCCTTTTTC
>JAITNS010000003.1 GCA_031290315.1 Puniceicoccales bacterium | reverse complement strand
TTATCCTTTTCACTTCATGATCGTAATTTCATTATATAAAATATATCCGTACTTTAGCCGCAACATTCCTTCAAGTCGGCCTCAATAAACTTGATGAACATGATGTCCTCCTCTGTTTTCAATCAAAAATTCGTCGCGAAAAAATTACTACAGCTCCCCCCCAAGGCCTATTCCTTGAAAAAGTTATTTATTAAATTTAATTTGCATAAATGAAAACTATAAAGCCGTTTTTTAGACATGCTGATTACACCCTCCCTTATGTCTTCAGCCTTTCAAATATTCCTAACTTTGTCAACTGCTTTTTATGAATTAATAAAATGTTTACAAAATGTAGCGCGATGGATCGGCGATAATCCATGTCGCTTAATCGCATCAATATGTCCTCTAGTTCCGTAACCTTTGTGCTTTTCAAAACCGTATTGCGGATACTTTTTACTAAAGTAGTTCATAATACGATCGCGGATGACCTTCGCTATAATCGATGCCGCTGCAATGCTAAAACTTTTACAATCACCCTTGATAATTCCCATATGCGGAAATAGGAAATGTTGTACGGATTTTCCATCTACTAATACTTTTGTCTGAGAAGAAAAGAATCGCTCAACGACTTGATTCATCGCGCAAGTAGTCGCTGCAAGAATATTGATTTGATCAATTATTTTATGATCACGCATCGTAACTGTAAATTGCAATAATTGTTGCTTTCGTAACTGGAGTAATTGTTGGAATAAGGTTTCACGCCTTTGAGAAGATAATTTTTTTGAGTCATTGACACCGGATAAGAATGGAAATGTATCAATTTGTCCTAAGAAATCACGACTTACTTTTACTCCACAGATAACGACAGGACCCGCAAGAGGTCCACGCCCCGCTTCGTCAATACCAATTAAATAGGAATTATTTGCAATTATTTCTTGATCAAATGCAATGCGCTCATTCATAGATTTCATTTTAAAAATAATAAATGAATATATTAGTAGCATTAGAGAAGAGATGGTGGTGATTGCAAGGTTTTTAGTATGTGTAAAAATATTTTTTACCAAAAGTATTGCATATTGGATAATTTTATTTACAATTAGGCTCTACTATGGATATTTGTAAATCATTAGGGTATAATTGTCATAAAAGTAAGGCTATTCTTGACGACGAGTATTTGCAAGAATATGTCAATTTACGATTAATATCGTTAGGGCTAGAAGGATGCAAAGAGAATTTGCCGATTACGAAAATTGCAGAGCCATTGTTATCTGCTGCAAATGATTTTCGGCGTTTGCTGATCAATTATAATTGTCCAGCCGATCAGCGCATTATCGATTTTTGTGAGCGATATTTCGCTGATCTACCAGATAGCGAAAAACATATATGGATTCCACGCAATACATTTGTTACGGATCGCCACGGAATATCGCGGGTGTTATCGCTGCCTCCGGATGGAGATGAATTCCATTCGGAATATATTGATAGCTATCGCATTTATCAAGGGATCTTACATAATCCTAAAATTGATAAGCGGACGACAAAAGGAGTATTTCATATAGTAGAATGCGGGGAATTGGAGGTACCTGTGGATAAAATCGAAGTACCGAAAATTGCCTTTGCACGTATGTTAGCACATGCTTGCCATCCTCCTAAAAATATTCTCGAATTACCATTCACGTCGATACAACGAAAAAAAGCGTATACATTTGTTTCTGGGTATTTAAAACCGATTATTTGTCCGGCAGTTGCCAATTATTATCGCGAAAAACGGATGGAGATTCGATTTTTTGTTCCCGGGTCGCTGGTTAATTTTTTAGACATGGTAGAAAGCATATTTGGTAATGCTGGGTCTCCAATGTCTCCAGAAAATGATCCGGCGATGGATCCCGAAACTTGGACCGGACATACGGGTTGCATTATTGTTGCTCCCCATTTAACTCAATTGACTAAAAAGGAACTCGGATTACCACATTGCACTGAAGCAACGGAACGTCAAAAACACGAGGGAATGTGTTGGGAAAATCCAGAAGAATTATATCACAATGGCCAACCATTTAAAGTTATGGTGAGAGATAGAAGTGGTGTGATTATTTCTATTATTGCTGATAGTTACAATGGTTACGGGAAAAAAGAAATTAAGACTCAGATGAGCTATTCGGCGAATTTATATGGACTGTGTGAGGAAGAACATTCTGGAGGTGCACTCGCTAATCCACGCTACAATTTAGGTGACGATTTTAAAATGGATTATATAGAAAAATCTAATCAAACTCTTGCTTTTTTAGCGAAACATTACAACTATCAAATTGATTTCCAAAAAGAAGGCTACGGGATTGATAAGGAATTTTCGAATATTATTTATGTTCCAGAGGATGCGTATTTTTCAAAAATTGACCAACTGATTACTTGGAATTCGGGAGGACAAACAGGGCGATTACGTATTGTTCCCGATTGGACTTATATATTACCAAATGGTTACCAGATAGAATTGAAAAAAGATCCCCAATCCCAACAATGGCAACTCGTTGGAACCCTTGGGGAAGGTATCTTTTGCCATAAGCCATCTACAGTATCGGGAGGAGGAAAGTCAGAAATTTCTAAATCGATCAACGATAATATTTTAACAGGAAGTTCCATAATTCAAGATTTTGATAAAAATTGTTGCGAGGTCGAAGAAATATTGAAAATGAATTTTGAAAATCGTTTTAAAGATCCGCGGAAAAAAACACTCAAAATATTAGATCGTAAGCGTTCCCTCGGTTCCGTGATTAAGATGTTTCAACAAAGTGAGGAACAGACAGACGAATATAATGCTTGGCTATTGTCAGTCTCTTCGAATATTAAGGAACTTATTTACATCCTTAAATTACATTACCGGGAAAATTGGGGAACCAATTGGAAAAAATATTTTTCCGTCGATCTTATTAATGGTGTCGCCGGTCACGAATTAAAATATTTAAATCAGAAAGTAATGGCGCGCTATTTACGGGTAGGGATAAGATCTGATCATTCTTGGAATATGTTTTCTCTAAGGAAAGATTTTTATGCATCCCGCAAAATTTCCTTGGAAGATGATATTACGTCAAGTGTAACTATTCCCATAAGACATTTAAATGGTTTAAATAAGCCATATGATTCTGTAAAATTTGTTGAAAATTGTGAATATCGCTTATATCAGCGTCCCGACGATGCAATCGAACCAGGGTATGACCATGAAGCGGAGTATGAAATGACATTACCAGATTCTTTTATTTGTAATTATCAACCGTTGACTAAAGAAGATGTGCAACGCATTGCCGATGATAGTATAAAATTTTCCAAATATACACCGGTTATACAGAAATTTTTGGAACAATTTTTGCAAGATGAGAAGGCGCCAAAGTATGTCGTTTGCCCGTCGCATCAACGTATGATGCCAAATGGAAAATTAAGTAGCAATATGCGTTATTTGCAAGACCGCAAAGATATGATGCAAAAACGTTTGATGCATATAACTGAAATGGGAATGCGATTAGCGCGAGGTATACGAGCATCGAATCCGGTGTATTATGTGGTAGATGCGGTCATTGCTGGACGCCGAAATAATGGTCCAGAAGAAGGTATTCAACCACTATCAGTTCACAATCCACTCCACTATTTTGAATTACCAGAATTATTTATGGAGTTTGCTTCAAATATGACCGGTAAATCGCCATCAACTACCGGCGCTGGCTTAGAAGGTGTGATGACAAAAGCTCCTTTTAATGCGTTAAGTCAAATTGTTGATCTTAATAATGCATTTTTAAGTTTTATTGCGAGTGGCTATGAAGGATACATTTCCTCCGCAGGTACCATTGGACCATATATGAAAGTAGGCCACGATATTTCTTATATTATTCCGGAGATTTTCGGTCGCATGAAACCAGAAGAACGCAATCCACAATTTTTAATTAAAAATGGATATCTAGAGAAGTGTCAAGATTTTAAGTATAAAGGTAAAAAAGTAGAAGCGAGCCGTCTTGGTTATCGCATTAATAGAAAATTTGTTTCGGCATTTTTCGGACGCATTTTGACGTCGCCGGAAAGCGTTTTTCCAGAAGAAATGCTACAACCAGAAAAACAAAATATGGAAATTTTCGTGAGCAGTATGGAGAATATTATTAATGCACACCAACGAATGGCATTACAGTTTTTCGAAGACGGAACAATTAAACACGCTTGCTTGCCAATTAAAGCATTACTACATATTATGGCATATGGCGAGTATGAGGGAATGAAATTAGATAATGTAGAATTCCGCACGTTATTCAATCGGAAAACGATCTTAGAGAGCGATTGGTATCGGGAACGCTTGTTGACATGTCAAAAGATTCATGTTTATCATTTGCGGCGTTGTGTGCGACATATGAAGGAATTTGTTAAAAAAGAAAGCAATGGCGAATATGTCCGCTCAATGTGTATACGTAAACGAATTCAAGATTGCCAGGAACGCTTGGAATATATTACCTCAGATGCTTATTTTCAGGATTTGTATGGAACAATTGGCGCAGATCCTATGCTGCTTGAATAAAAAGAAAATATAAGGGCTGCTCGCCCTTATGATCCCCGCCAGGAAACAATGTTTCCTGGACCTTGGGACCGCCCTGAACCACGTGCAATGCACATGGTTCAGGGCGAACTCAACTCCTGGCCAGGCAATGCCTGGCCACAAAGAATAATATTCTTTGAACAATTCCTTGGCCCTAGATTGGATGCCAACGGCATCCAATCAAGGGCCATAAAGGAGGTCCAGAGGATCCATTCCCCAGCGGGGTATGAGGCGGAGCCCATAAAAGATTTCGTTCAAGCAGCATAGGATCTGCGCCAATTGCTCCCTACAAATCCTGAAAAT
>JAITNS010000072.1 GCA_031290315.1 Puniceicoccales bacterium | reverse complement strand
GGCCAAAGATATGCCATTGGCAATCTTTGGCCGAAAACCAGGTCAAGGAGTCCATGACTCCTTGCAGGGTTTGGGACGGAGTCCCATAATTTAAGATCCAGGAAACAATATTTCCTGGCGGGGATTATAAGGGCGAGCAGCCCTTATATTTAGATGGGGGGTCCCGCCCCAAACCCCGCCAGAGGATAGTATCTGGACCTCCTTTCTGGCCCTAGATTAGATGCCGTTGGCATCCAATCGAGGGCCAAGGATCCGTTCAAAGAATATTATTCTTTGAAGTTATTTAAATGTGGCCAGGCTCTATTTCGGCCAAAGATATGCTATTGGCAATCTTTGGCCGAAAACCAGGTCAAAGAGTCCATGACTCCTTGCAGGGTTTGGGACAGAGTCCCATATTTAAGATCCAGGAAGCAATGTTTCCTGGCAAGGATTATAAGGGCGAGCAGCCCTTATTTATTTCCAGGGAATATTATCCTAAGTACTGAAAATTGATAAAAGAATTAAATTACAATTACTATTGACTATATTGAGGTGAGCTACAAGGTATGATTTAAGACGAGTTCCTGTAGTTCAATGGATAGAACATCGGTCTCCGGAACCGAAAATCTGGGTTCGAATCCCGGCAGGAACGCCATAATAATCTTGCAAAAACAATGATTTCAGGAAATATTCTTTCTTGAAGGTAAGTAAGCATTGGGGATAAGTTTCTGTAGTTTAATGGATAGAGCATCGGTCTTCGGAACCGAGGGTCTGGGTTCGAGTCCCGGCAGAAACGCCAATAACTAATATTACTAACCAAAATCTTCTTAAAATAAAAAAATAATTTTTTTTTAGGATTTTTATTGACAAAAAACCGAAAATAAAAGAATGGCCATTTGTTATTTTTCTTATCATTATGAATTTTCTCCCTAATACTTCAAATACGAGCGATGTTTTCGGTATCCGATCCGCTAAACTTTCCCAATTACAAATAAATAATCACGACCCCTTCCGACAAAATTGCCTTCAAACTTATACCAGTTCCCAAGCTATCAATGCTTATTCTGAAAATTCTGAACAGCAATTTTCCGTCGCTGGTCGCATTATCGCTTTTCGCGATATGGGTAAAGCTTCCTTCATTAAACTCCTTGACCGTGACGGTAAAATCCAAATATACGTTTCACAAAATGATGTCAGCGAATCCGTCTATGCCGAATTTAAAAAATTCGATATCGGTGATATTATCGGTATTACTGGCCCTTTATTTAAAACAAAAACAGGAGAAATTACCGTTCGCGCCAAAACCATTACTCTTGTCGCCAAATCGCTTCGTCCTCTTCCGGAAAAATGGCATGGTCTCGTCAATGATGACCAAATCTATCGCCAGCGCTACCTTGACCTCATTGTTAACCAATCCTCTCGTACACGTGCCCTCCAACGTACCCAAATTATTAAAGAAATTCGTAAATTTCTTTGGAATCGAGAATTTATTGAGGTCGAAACCCCGATGCTCCACCATATTGCCGGTGGCGCTGCTGCTAAACCGTTCATAACTCATATGAATGCCCTTAATCATGATTTTTATCTTCGTATCGCCCTTGAATTATACCTGAAACGTATGCTTGTTGCTGGATTCGACCGCGTTTTTGAAATCGGCCGCGTTTTTCGTAACGAAGGCCTTTCCCGTAAGCATAACCCAGAATTTACTATGATCGAGCTCTATCAAGCCTATACCGATCACTTTGGTATGATGGAACTTGTCAAAAATTTAATTCTCCACCTCGCTCATACCGTCCTTGGCAGCACTACTATTACTCGCTACGACGGTGTTCAAATCGAATTCGATGGAGAATGGCGGCAAGCAAATTACTCCGATCTTATCATCGAGGCCCTTGCTGATCCCAATTGGTTCCTTAAATCTCGTGAAGAAAAACTTTACATCTGCCAGCAACAAAATATCGAAGTTGATTCGAATGCAGAAGATTTCGAAGTGACCAACGCAGTCTATAGCAAACTTGTCGAACCTAACCTCATTAATCCGACCTTCGTCCTACAACTCCCGAAAGAACTTTGTCCGCTTGCAAAATTAAATCAGAATAATCCTCAATTTCTCGATGTCTTTGAATTATGTATTAATGGGCAGGAAATTGCTCCCGCTTACTCCGAACAAAATGATCCCTTTATCCAACGGCAGATGTTCGAAGCCCAAATCGGCGAAGATATTCAAAACCTCGATAACGATTTTCTACTTGCCCTCGAATACGGTATGCCACCTGCCGGAGGTATGGGAATTGGTATTGATCGACTTGTTGTGCTTTTGACTGGAGCCGAAAGTATTCGCGATGTTATTTTATTCCCTTCTTTACGACCAGAACAAGAATAATTTTTTAATAAAATAAAAATATTTTTATATTGACTTTTAAAGAGAGAGCAAAGTCTTGGTTCTTTACAGGATTAACATATTCCATGAAATTAAAAAAAATATGTTTAAAAAATATTGTAATGTTAATGTGGGGCAAATTAAAATTATTATACAGTTACTAAAATTTTTAAAAGGAGGAATATGTTTAATATAGATTATGCAGGAGCAAAATTAGGAGTAACCCAGGGTGTAACTTATCAAATACTAGCAAAAGCAAAAAATCGCCAGACTGAAAAACTTGCTTGGTATACAAAACTTCGATTAAGTATATTTGGAATTACAAAGAATGAGGAAAACATAATTCATCACGCGATAACCAAAAGTGAAATAGATTGTAAAGATATGAAACTGAGAAGTGTAGAGAATTCCAGCAGAGAAAAGTGGGGGGAAATAAAAGCAAAAATGAATCCCCATTCAATTACCGATCAATCTACTTCAATCGATGGGAAAAAAAATATTACTCCAGCAGGTTTAACTCAATTAATTAATGCAATGAAAGCTCAGAAAACGCAACAATTACAAAAACTAATATGGGATCAGTATCCAAATTCCCAAGAAAATCAGCAGCCAACCCCTGAAAAAATAAAAAAATACTCCCAACAAATAAGGGAATTAATTGAAGCCGGTGCAGATGTAAATGCTAAAAATGGTGACTGTGATGATACACCATTAAGTTATGCTGTTCGATCTCGCTCTCCAGAAGTTGTGGAAGCATTATTATCCGCAAAAGACATAAAAGTAAACGCACAAGATCATCTTGGCTACACAGCATTACATCGGGTTGCTATGCGCAGTGATCAAGATGGCGAAAGTATTGTGAAAATTTTGCTTAAGTGTCCAGGTATAGATTTAGATGTAAGAGATAAGTATAACAATAGGTCGATTGACTGTGCTTCTCACTCGTCTAACTCTTACAATATATTGTTCGATGAATATTTTGACAAAGGCAAAATCTGAATCTCGAGATGTATTGATCGATGAAACAGATTTGGAAACGGAAGTAAATAGAAATGAAACAATTGTCAAGAAAGCTAGCAATTATCAACAAACAAGATCGCCTTGGATACATAGCATTACATTGGACTGCCATGCTCGATAGGGTAGGGGGCTGTGAAAATTTTGCGTAAGCATATTGCTTGATGAATATTTAAAAAAGACAAACAGATTTGGAAACAGAAGTAAATAGAAATGAAATAATTATCAGGAAATCAAGAAACAAAATCGCTTTGGATACATAGCATTACATTGGGCTGCCATGCTCGATAGGGTAGGGACTGTGAAAATTTTACTTAAGTGTTCAGATATAGATTTGTAAATGTTAAAAATGGTGAAGGTAGTAGGCTGTTAATTTGGACTGCTAAATTTCATTCTCCAAGAATTATAGAGACATTATTATCATAGATTTAGATATAAAAAACAACTTTGGAGAAAAACCGCTTGAGTGCGCTTCTAGCTATTATTATAGATTTAGATGTAAAAAATAACTCTGAAGAAAAACCGCTTGAGTGCGCTTCTAGCTATTATTATAGATTTAGATGTAAATAACAACTCTAGAGAGAGACCGCTTGAGTGTGCTTCTAGCTATTATTATAGATTTAGATATAAAAAATAACTCTGGAGAAAAACCGCTTGAGTGCGCTTCTTA
>JAITNS010000034.1 GCA_031290315.1 Puniceicoccales bacterium | reverse complement strand
GCGCTCTTTCTCATCTCTCCAGAAAGACTTTTTCCCAGAGGACTTTCTGTTTGTGTCGCTTCCGCACAAAGTGAAAATAAAGGCAACAAAACCATTACATAATATTTCTTATTCATCATCTTTCTCCTTTTTTGGTTTTTAACACTACAACTCTCATATTATATATTTCACATAAAATGTAAAGATATAGTTCAAAAAAATATTTTTATTATTATGAATTTAAAAACATTATTTTCTTTTCCGATGAAAACAAAAAGAGGACAAAACACAAATTTATCCTCTTTTTATTTACTCTTTTAGTTTAGTAATTAATTATTCGTTTATCATTTTTTCTATCATTTTTTTTGTGAATGAATCAAGTTTTTCCTCCATAATTGCGCTATAGATCTCCACTAATTTTTCAACCATTAAGCCTTGTTGTTTCAATTCTTTCAATAAGGAATATATAAGATCTTTTACTTTATAGTCATTTTTTCGAAAATCAAACTGTGGAATTTTTTCACGAACTAATTCTGCAAGAGTATTAACATTGCCATTTCCATTTTTTATCGCTTGAATTGCTTGAGCAATATTGGCATCATTTGTTATAGATCCCAAAGAAAACTCTTGCGAGCTTTTTACTTTTTCAAACTGGGTGTGGGTGGCATTAGTTACCAAACGATTTTGCAGTCGCTCTCTAAGTTTTATAAGCATTGCATCCTGTATTTTTTTAACTCCTTCAGGAATGCCATTAGAGCCATTAGAGTCCTCAATATACCTTTGAGTCATTGGTTTTTTTGAATTTGCTTGGCGATTTATGGATTCTGTGTTTTGCATTACTCCACGAAGAAAATCGCTTCGAGAAGCAGCAGCTCCTACATGCGCTTTTTGAACTAATGCTTTTTGAACTAATTTTTCCCCTACCCCTGTTGGAGCAGCAGTCTTTGTATGCGCTTTTTGGACTGTTCGTTGTAATACTTTAATTATTTTTCTTGCCTCACGAATATCAGTAATACTACTCGGATCTTTACAAAGATATTCCTGAAGCAATGCGTTCTTTTGCGTCGCGGTCTTTTTCGTTTCTCCAGGAAGACTTTTTCCCAGAAAACTTTCTTTTTGTGTCGCTTCCGCACAAAGTGAAAATAAAGGCAATAAAACCATTACATAATATTTCTTATTCATCATATTTCTCCTTTTTTTAGTTTTTAACACTACAGTCTTAATATTATATATTTCACATATAATGTAAAGATATAATTTAAAAGAAATATTTTTTTTATAAATTGCTATTTTTTATCAATGTACGACGACGTTAAAAATTTTTCCCGGAATGTAAATTTTTTTAACAATTTCTTTCCCAGAAATAAATTCCACAAAGCGATGTTGTTGCCAAGCGATTTTTTCGACGATTTCCTGAGCTGCTTTATTATCGACTAAAATTTCACCACGGACCTTCCCATTAACTTGAAGAACAATTTTCATCTGATTCGTGGCAAATCTTGACGCATCATAGGTAGGCCATTGTGCCTTTGCAACAGGAAATTTTTCACCTAAGCGGCCCCACAATTCTTCTGCAATATGGGGTGCAAAAGGTGCTAATAATTGCAAAAATATCACCGCTGTTCGATGGCTAATCCCTACCTTTTGTGCCCCATTGATAAAAATCATCATCTGGGAAATCGCCGTATTAAATTGTAAAGACTCGATATCGTTTGTAACTTTTTTAATTGTTTCATGCAGCAATGACTCTATTTCGGCGCTATCTCTTTCTAAAAATTTCTTAACTTTTCCTTCATGATCGATACAAAGTACCCAGACTTTTTTCAAAAAGCGATATACACCTTCAATGCCACGGGTATTCCAAGGTTTCATGGCGTCAAGCGGTCCCAAAAACATTTCATACAAGCGCAGCGAATCGGCACCGTATTGCCGAATAACTTCATCAGGATTAACCACATTACCACGACTTTTTGACATCTTATTGCCATCGCTCCCTAAAATAATGCCCTGGTGAAATAATTTTCTAAACGGCTCCTTTTCTATGGAAATAGCCTTAATATCATATAAAAATAAATGCCAAAAACGGGCATATAATAAATGTAAAACAGCATGTTCTGCTCCACCGATATAAAAATCCGGACTTTTCCAGTAAGCTTCCGCCGCAGGATCAACTAAAGCGCTCCCACAATTTGGAGACATATAGCGCAAATAATACCAACAGGACCCTGCCCATTGGGGCATCGTATTAGTCTCGCGAATCGCTGAAACAAATCCTTCTTGCGCCTCCGTACCAATTTCGCCCGTCGATAGATTTACAAAAACATTCAGCCATTGTTTGGCATGTACGAGTGGACTTTCTCCGTCATCGGAAGGCAAATAGGTCTCCGTTTCCGGCAATTTCAATGGTAATTGCTTTTCCAAAATAGGTATCGCACACCACTCAATATCATTTTTTCTGTAGGAAACAACGCTTGTGGGAATATTATCGCGAAAGTAGGCATTATTTTCCGCTAGGGCGCGATCGTAATTGCTTCGTTCAATCCAGAGAATTGGAATTGGTTCTCCCCAATAGCGCTGCCGCGAAAATAGCCAATCGCGTAATTTATACTTTACGGCTCCATAGCCAAACCCAAGTTGTTCTACTTTTTGTGTTATTTTCTTTCTAGCCTCTTCCGTTGCCAAATCATCAAATTCACCCGAATTTATTAATACACCTTCTCCGCAAAACGGTAATGGCGATTCATTTTTAGGATCTGTGATGACTTGTTTAATCGGAATATCAAATTTTTGGGCAAATTCAAAATCGCGATCATCGTGTGCAGGTACCGCCATAATGGCACCCGTACCGTAGGAAACAAGCACGTAATCTGCTACCCAAATCGGAATTAATGTATCATTTAGTGGATTTTTTGCAAAACCGCCCGTAAATACACCCGACTTCTCTTTAGCTAAATCCGTACGCTCCAAATCGCTCTTCTTCTTTGCATTATTAATATACCCTTGAACTTTCTCTCGGTTTTCAACTGTTGTTATTTTTTCAACCAACCCGTGCTCCGGCGCTAAAACTAAAAATGTTACGCCACAAATTGTATCGGGACGAGTCGTATAAACACGAATTTTTGGCCCATTGGGAGCAATTTCAAAATCAAGCTCCGTACCTTCCGATCGGCCGATCCATGCAATTTGCTGACGCTTTGTCGAATCCGGCCAATCAATATCTTCGAGCCCCGCCAACAGACGGTCCGCGTACTGGGTAATTCTTAGAACCCATTGGCGTAAATTTTTTCGCTCGACGGGAAAATTGCCGCGCTCCGAACGTCCATTGATCACTTCCTCATTCGCTAAAACAGATCGCAATTCCGGACACCACCAAACCGGCTTATCATCGATATACGCTAACCCATGCTTAAATAACTGTAAAAAAATCCATTGCGTCCAACGAAAATATTCGGGTGATGTCGTATCCACCTCCCGATCCCAATCGATCGCAAAACCAAAGGACTGAATTTGTTCGCGAAACCGGTCAATATTTTTTGCCGTATTAATGGACGGATGCTGACCTGTCCCAATTGCATGCTGCTCCGCCGGTAATCCGAAAGCGTCCCAACCCATCGGATGTAAAACATTGAATCCATTTGCCCACTTATAACGCGTTAAAATATCCGAAGCCGTATACCCCTCCGGATGGCCAATGTGTAAGCCCGTTCCCGAAGGATAGGGAAACATATCTAAAACATAATATTTTTCTTTAGCATCTTCATTTTCTACATGAAACACTTTTTCTTCTAACCACTTTTTCTGCCAAAATGACTCTATTGCTTTAAAGTCATAATTTTTACAATCCGCCAACATAGCTTTTACGATAGGGAATTTTATAAAAAAACAAGTCCATAAATTAAAAAAATATTTATTTCTAAGGGCTACGCGCCCTTACAATTCGCGCCAGGGAACGATTGCTCCCTGGATCTTAATTATAGCCCCAAAAGTATGCACACTATACATGCCTTTGGATCCGACAACCAAGGTCAAAAAATTGAAGATTTTTTCAGGTTTCTTTTTCCAGGATGTAGTATCCCTGAATCTCCATTGCGATCCGCCATTGCGCTATTAATACAATACCGGGGCCGAAAAAAGATAAGTAACCCATCATGACTCCTTGCTGACATCCACAAAGGCTTTACAATAACTGCTCTTCTTGTTTTCGGAAAAAAATTAAGATCAAACCGAAAGCTAGTAAAAATAGACTAAGAAATTGCCCACGCGTCATCCCTAAAATGAAACTGGCATCCGGCTCTCGAAAAATTTCACACCCCATACGCCCAAGCGCATATAATACTAAAAA
>JAITNS010000104.1 GCA_031290315.1 Puniceicoccales bacterium | reverse complement strand
ACGCGGCGCGCCACGTCTCTACGTTTGGAAATGCGGTACAAAACGACAAAATGTTTTTGATTCCAATGCAAGATACAAGGTAACGGTACTTCCAATAATTGCTCGTAAGGAATTTGCACCCCTAACGATCGAAATCCGATACTTTCTGCCGCCTCGCTAATTCCCAATAAACTGACTCCCGAGCGCGTTATAAAACTTCTTTCCCTTAAGGTTTGATTGCTAAAACTGCGACCGTAATACTTCGCAATCATGCGCAAGCAGGTTGAGCCGCAGTCCATTGCGTCTAATTGTTGGTAAGAAGGAAAAGGTTTTGTCATTTTATTGTGTCAGTTCTGTTTTTTTCTGCTTTTTGCAGAGCAATACCAATAAATTGATGAGTAAATAGATTAAAATGATGCTATGCAAACCTAAAAAAGCTAAATTATACAACCAAAGGAACGGCGACCCGAACATTTTTTCTACTTGATCACAATACCCTTTTTCGATAGCATCAGTCGTCATCTTCAAATAATCTTCTCCGACCATCGCGCTCCTTTTCAATAAAGTATCTTTGTAATTATCCAACATAAACGGATAATTATCACTTTTTCCCCAATTGCTTGGATGTTGGCAATAAACCATACCGGCAAACAAATCTTTGTAAACACATTTATCGCGCTTGATCGGCATTAAATCGAAAGATACATTGCCCAAGGGAGATTCTTGAAAATCAATCGCCCAGATACTGTCGGTTATTTCAAGAGCAGCCTCATCCAATGTTCCGTTCATCATTGGCGACATAAATTGTGTGGTGCCATTTATCAAAACAACAGCCATTTTATCAGGGCATTTTTTGCTGATATAAGCTATTTCGTTTTCTCCGTAATTCCAAGCGTGCCTTGTATTGGTTATCAGTAAACATTTTTTAGGATTTAAATTTTCGTATCGATTTAAAACATTGGATGCCATAATGCTGTCGCGATCAGAATAGTTAGATAGATAATTCCATTGAGCAGGAGTGTTAATTACATTCCAGTCGGTTGGCATATCCGTAAAGAAATGATTAATCCGGTCGACACTATCTCTTGTTTCATTGAATTGATGCAAATTTAAAATAAAATCATAGATATTCGTATTGGACCAAAGGGGCCACATTCCCCCATTTTCTCTTACAATTTGTGCGGTTGCCCGTTGTAAATCTTCTTCGGTGGAAAAACGGGTTTGCATATAATTGTCCAAGACTTCCTGATGTTGGGCTTGTCCGAACTCCGTAAATACATGCTCTACTTTTCGAGCGAAAGTGTCGTTCAGTATAACCTTCGAAAAAAATTCCCATTGGGTATATTCGGTATGCCAGCGTTCACAGATCACCACTATATCGTACTTGTCAAACAGTTGCATAACATAATCGACAGGGTCTTGCTTGTATTGCTCCATGTTTTTAACATAATAAGCTTTTTCCGGCAGGGAGATTGGCGAGGCTATGTTTTTGCCCTTAACTATTTCACGAAGGCGCCAACGAGGACTTTGACGAAATAATTGCAAAAAAATCAAAGAAAATACCGCCAAGAGAGAAATAAGGATGAGCGTTTTGCTTTTTTTGAAATCGCTTTGCCATTGCACTTGCGAGCCGGAACACCATTGCCACAAAGATTTTTTAGTAAAAGACAATGATAGTAAGGTCAATAACAACACCGCAAGTAAGTAGCAAAATAAGCAAACAAATAAAATCCATTCGTAAAGGAAGAAAGTCAAACAAAAAGGGATTATCCCTGCAAATGCAATTTTAAACAGTGCGTACCTCAACGGATGTTTTTCTATTGCAATGCCGAACAATTTTTGCATCAAACTGCGTTGAAGTATCCAATAAGTTATTCCGAAATAAAAAATAACCGAACAGAAATAATAAGCAATGACCGGAAAGCCAATGGGCCGGATAAATAGCAACAAATAGAAAAGAGCGTACGAGAGCGCTAAATCACAGACCAAACAGTTGATTCGTCTTACAATAAACTTGAAATTCTTCATATCTTACATAAAATTGTGTCTAACATACCTCCCGCAGAAACTATCCCTCCGAGAATTTCTTCCATTTCTTCGGTCTTCAATCCGAATTTTTCTTCAAATTTCTTTTCCATGACAAAATTAATTAAAAATATCAGTAACAAAAATTATTTTTGTAGATATTTATTTCGTTTTTGATTACATCAATTTTGTTTTCTTAAGAGTATCACCCATAAATTGACAAGCAAATAGATTAAAATGATGCTATGTAAGCCTAAAAAAGCTAAATTATACAAGCAGAGGAGTGGCGACCCTGTCTCATCTATTATTTGATCGAAATACCCTGTTTCGATCAAATCATTCATCTTTTTTAAATAATTTTTTTCGACTAAAGCGCTCCTTTTCAGTAAAGTATCTTTATAATTATCTAAAATAAACGGATAATTTTCACTTCTTTCCCAATTGCTTGGATGTTGGCAATAAATCATGCCGACAAATAAATCTTTGTAAGCATATTTATTGCGCTTGTTCGGCATTAAATCGAAAGAAACGTTACCCAACGGAC
>JAITNS010000036.1 GCA_031290315.1 Puniceicoccales bacterium | reverse complement strand
TCTATGGGATAAGTGGTTTAAGATTCGACGCTAATGACTTGGGCCAAAATCCTATACCATGGTTGAGTATTGCGGGGCTGACAAAAGAGCTTCGAATATTTTATATAGGAAATGGGAATAATGGGCATTATGGAGTAATGGTACCAAAACCAGAAAGTGGTGAATCGCCTGTAAAGCGAATAACGTATCAATATTATGAGGCAGATGGGACTGCTCATCAGGTTGTTTTTGAAGCAAATCGGCAGGATCCAGTGTGTTCATGGTAAAGCGAATAGATGAAAAATAAAAAGATAACAAATGAAGAGTTGCAGAAGGCGATATTGAGTGATATGCATAATGTGAATTCGTTTTTGTAAAACAGTAATGGAAAACTTCATTCCGGTGAAGTTTTCTTTTCTAGTGGTAAATTATAATATTTTTGTAGTGAATTATAATATAACAGATTTTGACTCCATTTTTTCTAGACTCGAGTCCTGACAAAATAGTTATTTTATTTACTTTTTTGCTTACTGTATGGTAAAGGAATCGGCGTTTATATGGTAAAAGTTTGCTTCGAGTCCCTATCACAGTTACTATTTTTGCTGCTTTAAATAAAAAAAACTGGAAAATTTTGAAAATTATAATAATAAAAAGCGTGATTATTTCGAAAGAAGAATTATCGTCATTCATAAATGCTAAAAATTCCCAACCACACGACCGCTTAGGTATGCATCAATGGGGAAGAAATAGTAAAAAGAATATTGTTGTGCGAACGTTTTTAGCCGATGCAAAGAAATGTTTTGTTGTTGATTCAAAAACAAAAAGAAAATATCTCATGAAAAAACTTGACCCATCTGGATTTTTTGAGACTCTCATTGATGTTCCTGATTTCTTTGCATATCATTTGGAAATAGAAAATTTTAATGGCCATCGTACAACTTTCTCCGATGCCTATTCCTTTCAACCTACTATCTCGGATTTTGATCAATACCTCTTTAATAAAGGAAAACATGAGAAAATTTATGAAAAATTAGGAGCACATATCTTAACAATCAATGGTATTGAGGGGACGAGTTTTGCCCTATGGGCGCCTAATGCACAACGCGTATCTGTCGTTGGTGATTTTAATCATTGGGATGGACGCTATGGATTGATGCGCATGCTGGGTTCTTCTGGAATTTGGGAGCTTTTTATTCCTAAAAATTTAACAAACTGTCACTACAAATACGAAATCCTCGGAGCAGATGGCGAGCTACGACTAAAAAGTGACCCGTACGCCAATTACTTCGAATCATCCCCTCATAATGCTTCCATCATTTTTGATTCAAAATTTAAGTGGCTAGATCAAAGTTATCAAAAAATATTTAAAAATTACCGCAAGGTTCCAATTTCAATTTACGAGGTACATGTCGAATCTTGGAAAAAAATTGTCGAAGAACAAAATCGTACATTAAATTATCGTGAACTAGCCCAAGCCCTTTGCGAGTATGTCTTGGAAATGGGCTTTACGCATATCGAACTCATGCCAATTTCGGAATATCCATTTCTCGGATCGTGGGGATATCAAGTGACCGGGTTTTACGCACCTACGCATCGCTATGGAACTCCAGATGATTTCCGTTATTTTGTCGACTACTGCCATCAAAAAGGAATCGGTGTGATTTTAGATTGGGTACCTGCTCATTTCCCGAAAGATGCGTTTGCATTAGAATATTTTGATGGTACAAATCTCTACGAACATGCAGACCCACGTCAAGCTATACATAAGGATTGGGGAACCTTAATTTTTAATTATGGGCGACATGAGGTGCGCAATTTTTTGATCGGCAGTGCTTTATATTGGTTCGATCAATTTCATATCGACGGGATTCGGATTGATGCAGTCGCAGCAATGTTGTACCTCGATTATTCTAAAAAATCTGGCGAGTGGGTATCCAATCGCTACGGGGGACGCGAAAATATTGATGCAATTGAATTTTTAAGGGAACTCAATGATGTGATTCATAAAAATTTCCCAAATGCTATGACGATTGCAGAAGAATCGACCGCTTTTGGTGGTGTTACGCGATCAACAAACTATTATGGCTTAGGTTTTGATATGAAATGGAATATGGGTTGGATGCATGATACACTTAGCTATTTTTCACAGCCCACAATCTATCGCAAATTTCATCATAATCAATTAACTTTTGGAATGTTATATCAGTATTCCGAACAATTCTTGCTAGCCCTATCCCATGATGAAGTCGTTTATGGGAAACGTTCATTGATCCAAAAAATGCCCGGAAATGATATGTGCGAAAAATCACAAAGTTTACGAACACTTTACGGTTTGATGTGGGGTTGGCCAGGAAAAAAATTGTTATTTATGGGTAATGAATTTGGCCAATCCAATGAATGGGATCACAACAAAAATTTAGATTGGTATTTATTGCAATATTCGGATCACTTTGGCATACAACGTTGGGTGAAGGACCTTAATTTTTTTTATCAAAGAGAGATATTTTTGGCGCAATCCGATTTCGATACCTATGGATTTTCTTGGGCCGTTGTTGATGATGCCGGCAATAGTGTGATCGCGTTTTTTCGCCGCGGAAATAATGGAGAATGTATATTAGTTGTATGCAATCTGACACCCGTTATTCGCGAAGATTATAAAATTGGCGTGCCCTATGTAGGATATTGGAAAGAGGAATTGAATAGTAATGCTGAGATTTATGGTGGAGATGGATTGGGGAATTTGGGTGGCGTTTGTAGTAGGAGTGGTTGTTTACATGGCTACGATGCTCATGTGGCATTGGTATTGCCGGGGCTGAGTGCATTATTTTTTTCGTATAAAAAAGAAAATTTTAATTCTTCTTGTTGACAGTGGCCATAAAAGTTAAACACTGCGCCCAGTTTTTAAAATAAGATAATTAATTTTAGCGGAATGTAAACATGACGATAGCATTAAAAGATACATTGAATTTGCCTGTTACAGATTTTCCGATGCGAGCAAATTTGGTCGAACGGGAACCCTTACGCATTGAATATTGGGAGGCAATGGATTTATACCAAAAAATTCAGAAAAAAAATGTCGATGGCCCGACATTCATTTTACACGATGGCCCTCCTTTTACTAATGGCGATGTCCATATCGGAACGGCTCTCAATAAGATTCTTAAAGATATTATTTTGCGTTACAAATCGATGCGTGGCTATCGGACGCCATACATACCCGGTTGGGATTGCCATGGATTACCCATTGAGCATAAGGTGGTCAAGGCCCTTAAGGAGGCGGAGAAAGAATTAGCAGCCGGCGCTTTGCGGGAGGAGTGTGCCCAATTTTCTCGAAGTTTTATGGAGAAGCAACGTAAGCAGTTTCAACGCTTAGGTGTTTTAGCCGATTGGGAGCACGAGTATAGGACGCTTGAGCCTGCCTATGAGGCATCGATTTTAGAGGTACTGGCGAAATTTGTTGAGCGAGGTCAAGTTTATCGTGGGAAAAAGCCGGTTTACTGGTCGATCCCTTGTAAAACGGCGCTTGCGGAAGCGGAGATAGAATATAAGGAGCACACAAGTCAGTCCATTTATGTAAAATTTCCCGTCAGCGAACGAAGCTTGTCTTTTTTTGAGCCTCATCAAAATATTTCATTCGTCATTTGGACGACGACTCCATGGACATTACCGGCCAATTTAGCCATCGCACTTAATCCGAAGGTAGCCTATATTCTCATAAAATCAGGGGAAGAGCATTTTATAGTTGGGGAAGCGCTCGTTCAAGAATTTACTACAAAATGTAAGTTAAATAATTTTGAAATTGTAGGAACATTTTTGGGAGCAGATTTAGAGAATTTAGTCACAAAGCATCCGTTTATTGGGCGTGA
>JAITNS010000023.1 GCA_031290315.1 Puniceicoccales bacterium | reverse complement strand
CGACTCAATACTATATTAATGTAAAATATATGCAAGTAAATAGTAATCATTTCCTAGGGAATTATTGATTTTACTTCCCATTGTTTGCGTGATTATTACTTCTCTTCCCATGCAATTCCAAAGAATTTTACTTAACTGATCTATTTATTTCTTTCCTGATAATGGTTTGAGAATTTTTTGCTAATTTAAAAGAATCCATTTCTGAAAATCATGTAATTTTCATAACCTGCTTTCGACCAAAGATTGCTCATATAGGTTTGGTTTTGGTGAAGCTGAGCACTAGTAAGTCGCTCCGCTGTCTTTTAACCATTGAACGATTTCTGGATAATCGTATTTCATAGCATAACCCAAAGGTGTGTGACCTGTGTTGTCTACGGTATTGAGCATTTTGGACCAGTTTATATTTCCCGTTGATGCGATTACTTGCCGCATCGATTTTAGCAGCTGCAATTTGCGAGTGATAGTAGCCCAATGCCAAACAGTCCAACCTTCAGCATCTTGTATGTTTAGATCAATGGTAGGTATTTGGCAGAGAAATTCAGTTAATAGGATATCGCTTCGGTAGACGGTAGTAAAAATTGGAGTCCTTTTTGTTGTTGGATCAGGCCGATTCACATCGATATTTGAATACTGTTCATATATTTTTCGCACCTTATTGAGATCTCCTTTTTCAATTGCCTTAAACCAAGCATTATAATCTTTTGTAGTTTCCTGCGACAATTGGCTAAGACGAAGCATTAAAGCTATAAAAGTTTCAGCATTTTCTCTAGATATGCCTGAATTCATTAAAATTTTTGAACTTTCCTTTATTACTTTTTTCTCTTCAGTTAGCTCTCGAACTGGAATATTAGGAATCTGTTGTCCCTGTGGCGGAATTTGTTGCTTCCCTGACATTGGTAATGTCGCTACCGAATGTAACGCTAAACAAAACATGGTTAATTTATTTATTTTACTTATTGTCATAACGACTGAATACTATATTAATGTAAAATATATGCAAGTAAATAGTATAAAGAAATAATATAATTAAATTAGTAATCATTTCCTAGGGAATTATTGATTTTACTTCCCATTGTTTGCGTGATTATTACTTTTCTTTCCATGCAACTCCAAAGAATCGTCATCACCGGTATCGGCTTAACCGATCCTAATGCTAATCATCTCAACGATTTCCGCCATTGCCTACTCCATAATATGCCGCGTATCCAAGAAATTGATGTGCGCTATATGGGTAAATTACCGGCCGGTGTCTGCGATTTCGATCCATTAAAATATCAGACTAAAAAAGAATTACGCAACTGTACGCGCGCCGGTTCCATCGGTATCTTCTGTGCCCAGGAAGCTCTCCTGGATACCGCTATCTCTCTCGCCGAAATCGATACATCTCGCCTAGGCGTCTACGTTGGTATTACCGAACACGGTAACGTCGAAACCGAAACCGAAGTCTATAATTTATCCCAATTCAATTACGATGTCAAATTTTGGGCACACTACCATAACCCACGCACTATCGCTAATAATCCAGCCGGCGAAATCAATTTGAAATTAGGTATACGGGGCCCCCACTATACGATTGGCGCAGCATGTGCGGCAGGTAATGCGGGTATTATCCAAGCGGCCCAAATGCTACGTTTAGGAGAAGTCGATCTTGCCTTAGCGGGAGGAGTGAGTGAAAGTATTCGTAGTTTTGGCATATTTGCTGGGTTTCGCAGCCAGGGGGCGTTGGGACATGGCGACGATCCTAATAAAGTAAGCCGGCCCTTCGATCGTATGCGTAATGGAATTGTTGTGAGTGAAGGGGGTTGTTTATTTACTGTCGAGCGTTTGAGCGATGCGCAAAAACGAAATGCAAAAATTTACGGCGAAATTGTCGGTTACGGTATGAATACGGATGCAACCGATGCCGTCTTACCTAATGCAGAACGTCAGGCCCAATGTATTCGTATGGCTCTAACGGGAGCGAATTTGAAGCCAGAAGATATCGATATTGTCAACACCCATGCGACTTCGACACCTATGGGCGATGCGATCGAATGTGAAGCGATTCGCGCAGTATTTAGAGATTCGGAAAAGACATATATTAATAATACGAAGAGCTTTATTGGACACGCAATGGGAGCGGCTGGGGCGCTTGAATTAGCGGGAAATTTACCAGCATTTGACGATGGTTACATCCATCCGACAATTAATGTCGACGAATTAGACCCAAAATGCGAGATGAAGAATCTCGTAATTAATGAAGCGAAATATGTTGGCGAAGTACGTACCGTACTCAACACATCATTTGGGATGTTGGGGACGAATTCCGCTGTGATTGTAAGAAAATTTTTAGCATAGATGGAAAATTCTCGCTGACGATTTGTAAGTGATCAATTTTAAGCATGCATATAATACAGCTATTTGCTAAATATCTTAGGATAATTTTTTAAGAAAATAATCCTTGAGTATTATCTTCACCCAATTCTCTGTCGATCTCTTTAGCATAAGCGATGTTTCTTTTTTGGGGATCTTTACGAAAAACTGGGAATTGCTTATATTTTTTATAAAATTCTCTCTCTTCTTTTGCGGGATCATTTAATATCTCCCAAAAGTTTTCCAAAAATTTTTGCATTTTAAGATGCTTATAATCAGCAGCCATTTGTATGTATGCTTGTATAACTTCTTCAGGATTAGTAACTTCTTCAGGATTGTCGATTGTGAGATAAGAAGCACCATAGATGAAGAGGAGTGCTACAATTTGAGTTTGTCCTTCTTGGACGGCGTATCCCAGCCATGTCTGTTGTTTGTGGGGTTTATAACATTTTTGTTCCAAAGTGGCTAAGTTATATTTAGCTTGACTTTTTAGAAGTTTTTGCATACTTCTACTCGTTTCTGCATCGCGCCATTTTTGTCCAAGGTGATCATCAAAAATTTTCGCTACTTCTTCCAGATCACCTGCTTTAATTGCCTGGCGTATGGATTGATCGATGGCTGAAAAATCCTTTTTTTTACTTGCTCTTTTCCGTACTACCTCTTTTAAAAATGCCAAATTTTTCTCACCCAATAAGCTCTCCCATTTATCTAAAAATGTTAAGTCTTCTAATGTTGGGTCTTCTATTATTTTTTGTACTGCTTTTTCAACTTTCCTTTTACCTAATTTTCTAATTATTCTTTTTAATCTTTTCTCCAGGAAGATACGCTTCGCTTTTTTTTCATCGATTTTAGGTGGTTTTTGTATTCCATTGTTTCTTGAGTTATCTCCTTTATCGAGGAGTATCTCTACAAATTGCTCTCCTGATTTTAAAGAGGAGAAAGCGATATTTGAAAAGAATCCACCTATGGTACACAAAGCAATGCATTTTGATAAAAATTTATCCATATCTTGTTTTATATACAATTCAATTGAGATAACTATGTCAAGCTTTTTTTAATTATTTTTCAAATTTAACTATCTTTGTTAACTATCTTTATACAGTAAAAATTATTTTAAATATACATGGATGATTCGAAAATGGCGTCACCTAGCAAAGCCTTTGTCATGTCCTGTGCAAATTGAATATTCCTTATTTTTGGATCCGAATCGGGTGTTTTTATATATACAGGGTAATATTGAAGCTCTTTAAATATTTCTGGACAACTTTCATCGTCTTTTAAAAATTTTCTTAAAAAATGATATGTTTGTTGTTGATTGTAATTAAATGCTATGTTTGTCCATTTCCTCACATTGATCTCAATCTTGCTAGAAATTTGTTCTTCATCTTCATGGGGGGAAAAAATAAGAATATCATGAACCCAAAAAAGCGCTACGATTTCAGTTTTCCCTTTTTGAATAGCAAGCCTTAACCATGAGTGATCTTCCGTCGGCCAATGACACTTCTTCTCAAGACTCCGTACGTTATACTTAATTTTAGCTTGCGCAATTACTTCTTCATTGCCACTCTCCTCTGCCTTACGCCACTTTTCACTAATACAGCGATCAAAGATGTCTTCCAAGGAGCGAATATTATTATTTTCCATCGCCTCAAGTACATCTTGGTTAATTTTCTTATAATTACTCTTTTTTTCTGTCACTTGTTCCAAGATATCTTGGGGATCAATTCCAAATACTGCTAAAATGCGTTCTTTTAGTTCGGGATCTTGATCCATATTTTCGATTTTTTCATAGACTATTTTCTGTATTTTTGCGTCAGTCAATTCCTGTAGTACGCTCTTTTCTTTTTCAGTGAATTTAACTACCGTTGCCGAAAGACTAGAAAATAAACCACTTACAATACCGAAAGCGATTGTTTTTAATACACTTACCTTTGTGGATGCTTGTAGACATACACAACCTAACTCTTTTTGTTTTGCTTCTTGCATAATACAGCCTATGCCATACTATTTATTTTTTAAGTCAAGCTTTTTTGATTATTTTTTAATTTTAATCATTCGCTGGGTGTACGAGGGATGGCGGTAAATGGATTCAAAGCCGAGCATCGAAAGCGCTAATAATACAAAGGCAATTATCCCAACCACTAGCGGCCCCGTATAGGTGAGTAAAAAATAGCCTATTATCGGCGCTAACGCATCACGCAAACCCATGATTGCCGCATTCGCACTCATATATTCCGTTACCTTTTCCTTCGGAGCAATCTCACCTACCCATAAACTCCAAAAAATAACCCCGCCACTTCTCCCTATCCCTAGTAAAATACTCGCCAGATAAATCATGCTTAAATTATCGGTTGCAAAAAATAAAGGAAGACCGACTAAAAAACAAGCCGTCACACATTGACGCATCGTAATTAAATTTACGTGATCATATAATTTCCCCCAAAGCGGACTACTAAGGGTACTCGCTAGCGGCTGAATAATTGCAAAAATCGCTACAATCGTCGCACCGGAAATACCAAGAGTATGCCGATGATTCGCTAAATATTCCATCCGTAAAGGTAAAGTCATCTGGTTCGCTATGGCAATGAATGAATAAAATAATAAAAAACTTGCAAAAAGACGATCCTTCGCGATAAATTTAAAATTATCCCAAAGCGGTGGAGGTAACTCGATCGCTATCTTTTGTGCCGGAATCTTTAAAAAACAACCCGCACAACATAATGCTAAGATACTCGCTGAAAGTAATATATAGGTGAAATTCTCTTGCCCTTTTTCGAGAAAGCATCCTACGATTTGGGAGAAAAGAATTCCACCAATCGGCATACACGCTAGGGCCAATCCAACTCTTAGCCCACGATTGTTTTTAATATAATTATCTCCGTAAGTACCGATCATCATCGGAATTTGTTGCTTATCGCACATATGGGCTAGGGTGATAAATATAAAAAATGTTATCCAGGAACTCGAAAACGCTGCACAAAAAAATGCTAACCCCATTAATGCGAAATATAATGCCGAGATTTGCATATTATTCCAGCGCGAGCGATTGGCTAATTGTTGAGTAATGGGTGCCAATAGCATGCTTAAAAATCCAAGGGAATTTAATGCCATCTTACACCCCACAGGCATATTTAACAGACGGATCGCCAGCAATAAAATCACTGTGCGTAATTCTTCGTTGAGCGCGCCGTGAAAAATATAGCGCAAGCAGTCAAAAAATAAAGTCTTTCGAGCTACTTTTGTATCGTAAAAAGTAATAGATTGCTCGACCGATGAGGGATCGAGAGCCGTGTTTTTGACACATGTTGTTGTAGGAAATGAAATTTTGCCTTGCTGTTGCATTGTCTTTTAATAAATATGAAGTCGATTTTTTAGAAAAATTGACTTAGTCAAGCAAACAATTTTAGAAGTCGGAGGAAATTTTGAATAAAAACGATATCGAAGATTTAATCGCGATTATGGATCGTTCGAATCTCTCAGAGATCGAAATCGTAGATGGTAAAACGAAGATTGTATTACGTAAGAGTGTGCCGCCAAATTTGGTCCCGGCGTTCTCCCAGTCCTATGCTTTACAACCCCAATTCCAAGGCATGTCGATCAATGATGTGCCCGTTAAAACAAGCCCTTGCGAAAATTTTTACGTCATTAAATCACCGATGGTCGGAACTTTCTACTCGGCGCCTTCCCCTGATAGCGACGTGTTTGTCAGGATAGGGTCGCGAATCGAAAAGGATCTCCCCGTCTGTATCCTCGAAGCTATGAAGGTAATGAATGAAATTCAGTCCGATGTCTCGGGAGTCATTCGCGAAATACTTGTCCAGAATGGTCAGCCCGTCGAATTTAGTCAGCCACTTTTTAAGGTAGAAATTTGCTAAATGTTTGACAAAATTTTAATTGCTAATCGTGGGGAAATCGCATTACGGGTGATACGGGCTTGTCGCGAACTGGGTATCAAAACTTTGGCGATTTATTCCGAAGCGGACGAACAATCCCTTCACGTCCAATTTGCCGATGAAGCGATTTGTATTGGTCGTGCGCCAGCCTCGGAAAGTTATTTGCGAGCCGATCGCATTTTTAGCGCAGCGGAACTCGGTAATGTGGATGCGATCCACCCGGGTTACGGATTTTTATCTGAAAGCTCGATGTTTGCTGAGCAATGTGCCGATTGTAAAATCAATTTTATTGGTCCGCGAGCGGAAGTGATTCGTCAGATGGGCGATAAAGCGTGCGCAAAAGAAATGGCGAAAAAGGCAAAAGTGCCGATTGTCCCGGGTAGCGAAGGTATTGTCGATAATGAGAATGAGGGCCTAAGAATAGCGGAAATAATTGGTTTTCCGATTATTATTAAAGCGGTTGCAGGTGGTGGTGGGAAAGGTATGCGTTTGGTGAATAATTCGGTATCATTTAGTAAAGAATTCAATGTTGCTCGGGCAGAGGCGGAGAAGAATTTTGGTAATGGGGCTGTATATATCGAGAAATTTGTCGAAGAACCTCGCCATATCGAGATCCAGATTGTTGGCGATAAATATGGGAAAATAGTGCATTTAGGAGAGCGCGATTGTTCGATACAGCGACGTTATCAGAAGATTATAGAGGAGGCGCCTTCTGGGTTTTTAGATACGGGTTTACGGGAGAAAATAGGGGAAGCGGCCATACGTCTCGCAAAGCAATGCGGCTACGAAAATGCGGGAACGGTAGAGTTTTTGGTCGATAAAAATGGTAATTTCTATTTCATGGAAATGAATACGCGTATCCAAGTCGAACACGGCGTGACGGAAGAAGCAACGGGAATCGATCTCGTTGACTTACAGTTACGTATCGCGGCTGGCGAAAAAATACCATTTGATCAAAAACATGTGAAATTTATAAAACATGCCATTGAATGTCGTATTAATGCGGAAGACCCTGAACGTAATTTTACGCCATGTCCAGGAGAAATTATATTATATTATGCGCCAGGTGGAAATGGTATTCGCATAGATAGTCATGTTTATGGCGGGTATAAAATTCCACAGTATTATGATAGTATGATTGCAAAATTGATTGCAACAGGTAATACGCGGGAAGTGGCGATTAATCGAATGAATCGTGCTTTGGGAGAGTATGTTGTGCGAGGGATTTCAACCACGATACCTTTTACAAAAGCGATTATGTCGGATGTCGATTTTCGGGCGGGTAATGTGACGACGAAATTTATCGAAGAGTTTATGAAACGAAATGATTATGGCGTCGGATAATGAAAATTCTATGGGGCTCCGCCGCTTCTTATGGGGCGCGCTTGCTATGGGACTCCGTCCCATACCCCGCCAGGGGATGGATCCCCTGGACCTCCTTTATGGCCCTAGATTAGATGCCGTTGGTATCCAATCTAGGGCCAAGAAATAGTTC
>JAITNS010000067.1 GCA_031290315.1 Puniceicoccales bacterium | reverse complement strand
TGGTCCTTGGGACCGCCCAGGACCACGTGCAACGCACGTGTTCCTAGGCGAACACAATTCCTAGCCGGGCTGACTATGCTAATAGTACAGTCTGGTCGAAAATAATAAGTTCAAAGAATAATATTCTTTGAACTGTTCCTTGGCCCTAGATTGGATGCCACGGCATCTAATCTAGGGCCATAAAGGAGGGCCAGGGGATCCATCCCCTGGCGGGGTATGGGGCAGAGCCCCATAAAAAGGCAACATTCCATGAAGAAATAATAAAATCATTATTTTTTTATTTGCTAAGTAATAAAATCATTCAATATTCAATATTTAATAGTTGAAATAGTATGAAGAAAAGAAATCAACAGTTTGGGTTTACTCTTATGGAATTGGTGACCGTCATCGCTATCTTATCTTCATTATTACTGTTTTTAGTAAAAATAAATTTTTCCGGAAATGATGCAAGCCAATCCATAAAATTAGCTATCAAAATGCTTGCCGCTAACTTCGATAATGCCCGTACCCAGGCTATCTCCCATAATTTTTCCACTTGCCTCGCAATCGATACCGATGTTAACTCTAAATATCAATACCGCCGTATCGCCATCTATTATATTCAAAATAATATCTGGAAATTACAACAAATCGTCATTCTCCCCGAACGTACTTTTGTCATCCCCTTCACTAATTTAACTACCATCTTCACTTCACTCTCTTCCCAATCCTCTTATACCTATCTTGAAGGTGAATGCTCAATTAATGGGGAAGATATTAGTTGCTATTACTTTGAGTTTAATAATGGGGGAATTATGAGTAAGGGAGGTAGATTGATTGGAGTTGGGTATGGGGAGTTGGATGGTAGTAATGTAATAATTGGGGAAGATGGAGGGGTGATGGGAGTGTTTATATTAGGGAATGGGCAACAATTGATATTGGAGTCGAAGAGTGCGATCGAAGGGATATTGAAATGATGTAATTTTCCTTATAGGGAGTGATTTTAGCGCTAGGAATGTGGGTGACAGTATTAGCGATATTATTGACGCAGATGGGACGGAGAGCGAGATCGAAGGGGTATCGAATAGCAGAAGCAACTGTATCTCGGAGTCGGAGACAGCAGAAGAAGGGAGTGAGAATTGATGCTGTAAGAGTAGGCTAGTTTGAATTTCTAGGATACAACGGCAGCCTTCATACTTATGTCTCTAGGATCCAGGCAAAATATTTTCGACGCCTATCTCTCCGGAAAATAAATTTGGAAATAGTTTAAAAAATAATTCCAAAAGTAATAAGGCAATAAGTAAGAGGAGTAAAATAATAAATAAAATAAAATAATAATAAATAAAACAAGGTGAAGAACAAGCAATATAAAACAATAAAAAAATCAGCAGTAAAGTGATAGCAAAGCAATAAAAAAATAACAAATAAGAGTAAGGCAACAGTGAGGCAGAGTAAGGCGATGATAACTTAGCAACAAAGCGATATCCATAGAAAACAACAGTAAACAAATAATATAATAAAGCAACAAGCAAACAATAAATAAATAGCAATAAAATAACCAACTCCTCGTAAAAAAAAACTGCAACTATATGGTTGCAAATATTCCAATTTCCTTTTCATAGGAAAAGGGTTATGTGGTGGCCTTTATTATTAAGTTTTGTAGGATTTTCCCTGCTTATTTACGGCGGTGATCGGGTATGTGCAGGCGCAAGCGCTCTTGCCGTACGTCTCGGAATCGATCAATTCGTTATCGGTATGACTATCGTTGCTATCTCCACTTCTGCCCCAGAACTCATTACCTCCCTTATCGCTACCACTAATCATCACCCTGAAATCGTGGCCGGTAATATTATCGGCAGCAATCTGGTTAATATCGGATTAGCTGGCGGCCTTGTTGCTCTTATTAAACCCTTTACCATTACCTCCCGGATCATCGAAAAGGAAATGCCTTTTTTATTAGCCGTAACTTGTATGTTCGGTATTTGTGCCATCTTCTTCCCCATCGGTTTCCCTATCGGTATCGCCTTCGTCCTCCTTAACACTTTCTATCTCTACTATATTTGTAAATATGATCGCGATCGCCGATCCAACGATCCTAACCATTCCCAAAAAGTAACTTTAGAGATTCATTTCTGGAAAGCATTCTGGATATTTCTATTTGGCCTCGTTCTTTTACTACTTGGTGCACAAATAGTGATTGATAGTAGTATAGATATTGCACGATTTTTAGGATGGTCTGATGCGCTAATAGGGTTTACGGTGATTGCGATTGGGACGAGTTTCCCGGAAATTGCGATTTCTTTAGTAGCGGCATTTCGTGGGTATGGGGCGATTTGCACGGGAAATATTGTGGGCTCCAATATCTTCAATACATTAATGATAATAGGGAGTTGTGGGATGATAAATGTGGTACCGATCGATCCGCAATTATGCTATTTTGGGATACCGGCGCTTGTATTTTTGACTGCTTTAATTTGGCGTTTTTTCACAACGAAGCGTGAAATTAATCGTCCTGAAGGCGGGGTACTTTTTGTCGCATTTCTCCTGATCTTTGCTATCTCTATCTATCGCCAACTATAAAGCGAGCTGGAAATTTTTTTATAAATTTATGATTATGATTATGATTTTATGGGACTCCGTCCCATACCCTGCCAGGGGATATAGTATCCCCTGGACCTCCTTTATGGCCCTGGATTAGATGTCAAGGCATCTAATCCAGGAGCAAAGGAACCGTTCAAAGAATATTATTCTTTGAACTTAATATTTACCAAAGCACATTGTGTTTTTGTAAATAATCAAGGTCCAGGAAGCAATATTTCCTGACTGGGATTATAAGGGCGAAGAGCCCTTCTTTATTTTTTTATTTCCAGGGGGATGAATTCCGTTGGACCTCCGTTGCATCCAAAGAAATTCTATACTTTGAATATATAAAATTATAAGTTAAAAAATATAAATCACAAAAGTTTTTCTTATATTTTTCATTTTAGGCAAAAAAAACTTGTCTTCAGAAACAAGGTGCAACATAGTGATCTCATGTTTAATAATAAATATATGTTCATCGGTGGCATTTTATTAGTAGCCAGTTACTGTTTTAATTTTGCATCCGCATCTGCTCCTGTATCTAATTGGAGAACTACTGTAGCACTTATAGAGCAAAAAAAGGGCGTATCAGAGAAAGATGTCATTCGGGGGCTCGATCAGATATTCTCTTATTTAGGTTTTGGATTGGCCAACTATATTCAACAAAATAATGCAACCGATTACTCAATGGAAGTAATAGGTGATAAAGTACGTGCAGCGCTTGAAGGAGAATTTTTTAAGTTCTGGAATGATGCCGCCTGGATCACGTGCAACGCACGTAGTCAAGGGCGAACCACAATTCCTGGCCATAAAGGAGGTCCAGGGGATATTATCCTCTGGTGGGGTATGGGGCGGAGCCCCATAAATAAAGAGCGACAAAGAACATTGTCTTTTGCCGAGGATAGTAAAAGCAAGCGCCCTTTACTTATTAATTGCCTAAAAAAATATTGCCAAGAAATATAGCAAATTTCATACTTTATCTCGAAATGGGAGAAGAAGAAATTAATCAATATAGCAATGGGAATCAAAAAATCGCATGGCTTGTCTGGAGCGCTGCTGCATGTTTTTATTTTTATGAATTATTTGTTCGAGTTGCTCCAGGTACAATGCTCCAAGAAATGCAATCCTATTACCACACTTCATCAACTACATTTGGTATGGCTTCTGGGATATATTACTATGTTTACGCTCCCATGCAAATTTTTGCCGGAATACTTTTAGATCGTTTTGGTGGAAGATATATTATGATTCCGGCGAGTATTATCGTTACGATTGGGTGTGCGTGTATTTTGATTCCATGGAATTCTATTTGGTTATTTGCGATTGGGCGATTGCTTACGGGATTTGGTTCTGCCTTTGGATTTATTGGTGTTATGTATTTAGCGACAGTATGGTTTCACAAAAAACATTTGTCTTCGATTTCTGGCATTACCACAACACTCGGATTCCTTGGCGCCATTCTCGCATTAAAAGTGATTCCTTACTCCATTAATACTTTGGGCTGGAAAAATTGTTGGTTAGGCGCTAGTATCCTCGGCCTTATTTCGACCGCTATTTTGTATTTTTGTATCCCAGAAACTCCTATTTGGGAGAAGAAGCGGCGGGAGGCCCATTTCGAAGAATTTGCATCTAATCATGCTTTTTCTGGATTTTTTTCCGTCATAAAAAATAAGCAGATATGGCTTTTAGGGCTTATTGGTGGAATTTTATATATGCCGACGGCCGTTTTCGGTGACCTTTGGGGTAAAGAATATATCGAGACGGTCTACTATATTGCGAACGAAGATGCGGGTCTTATTGTTTCCATGATTTATATTGGATGGCTTATTGGCGCACCTTTTTGGGGATTCCTCTCCGATAGAACTGGGTTGAAACGTTCCTTACTATTTTTCAGTACTTTTTCGGCTTCTATTTTACTTTTTATTTTCATTTTATACGATAGTATGCCACTTCCTTCCTTAAAAGCTTGTCTTTTTTTGATTGGATTTGTTTCGGCTCCACAAGTTATCTGTTTTGTTATGGGTGCTGAGGAAAATGTGAAAAATGCTAAAGCAAGTGCAATGGCCACTGTCAATATGCTTGTTACTTTAGTAGGCGGGATTTTGCAACCGATTGTTGGCTACATTCTCGATCATGTATGTAATAATCAAACACAGAATCTTTACCGTTACAGTGCACAGGGTTTTAAATGGGCACTTTCTATTATGCCCATTGCTATGTTTTTTGGATTTTTACTTGTTTTTGGTCTTAGTAAGGGGCGAAAATAAGGGCTCCTCCTCCTTACAATCCTCGCCAGGAAACATTGTTTCATGGACTTTGATATCTTTGAAATTATGGAACTTTGTCCCATACCCTGCAAGGAGTCATGGACTCCTTGACCTGGTTTCCAGTCAAAGATTGTCAATGGCATATCGTTTCGCCCAAAGGAAGTCCGAAGTCCCCAGGGAATATTATCCCTTGGGAAACTTAAAGGCTTTGTATTTTGATTTGTCCCTTACCCAATAATTATATATAATTAAGTTCAAAGAATAATATTTTTTGAACTATTTCTTGGCTCTGGATTAGATGCCGTTGGCATTCAATCTAGGGCTATAAAGGAGATCCAGGGGATCCCATCTCCTGACGGGGTTTGGGGCGGAGCCCCATAAACTAAACAAGAAGTCCGCAACTTTCCTTGCAGTGGTTGGGATAGCGCCTATCGCTGTATTATTATACTCCATTTGGCAATTAATTTCTCAAAATTATAATGGGCATTTGCAGGACTCGTCGAAGGTAAGTTTTTTACATCAATAACAATATGTTTCGAAAAATATCGCTTATACAATTCGTAAGCCTTTGTACCATTTGCGAAGATATATTTAATATTAGCATTTTTTAATATTAAGGACAGATTTACAGGAGTAACATTTGTAATACTATTATCGCTTGAACCTAAAATATCGCAACTTTGAATAATATCCCATAATGCAATCTTATTTCTAAATAGCATTAAAATTTTTTCATCGATGGTATGAGGAAATGGTTCCGTTTTTGTGAGATGAGCCATAATTTTCCAGAAGCGATTTTGAAGATGAGCATAGTAAAATTTTTCTTTCCGAGAAATTACGGAAGGAAAAGTTCCCAAAATTAAGGCTTGAGATTGTTTATCGAAAATTGGTACAAAAGGATGTTCAAAATGTGGCATTTTAGAAAATCAAATAAGATATGCTCGAAACATCTTGTAAACATATTCTAAATTTTTAGCAGTTGTACAATAGGGCGGAATAAGATAAATATTTTTTCCAATAGGTCTTATAATAATACCACTTTGAAACATACCTTGCGCCACTTCTTTTGCTTTTCTTGGGGATTCGACCTCGAAAGCGGCGATCGTCCCTAAATGCCGCCTGTGAAATATAGACTCCATTTCTTTTAACGCTACTTCGTGAATTTGAGCAATTGCTTTGATATTTCGTTGAATTTCTTCACGCTTTAATATCTCCATTGTTTTTATAGCCGCTACGCAGGAGAGCGGATTAGCGGTATAAGAGTGACCGTGAATAAATGCTTTCTTCCAATCCTCGGATAAAAATGCATCATAAATTTTACGATTAACAACCGTCAAAGCAAGCGGTAGAAAGCCTCCTGTTATTCCCTTTGAAAGGCAAATAATATCCGGTCTCTCGGAGCATTGATCCATCGCAAACATCGTACCCGTTCGGTAAAATCCTGTCATAACTTCATCAAAAATAATAATTACTTCATATTTTCTTACTTCTTTGACGATCTTGTCCAAAAACGCTGCACGATATATTTTCATTCCGGCAGCCCCTTGAACGAGCGGTTCTAGGATAAGCGCACAAATATTTTCACCGCTTTGTTTCAAAAATATTTGCAATTTTTCAATGGCAATATCTTCATCCTGCAAAGATTGGGGGAAATCGATGGAAAATGTTTCGAAGAAGAATTCCGAAAAAGTGGAGTGATAATCCGATTGATTGCCTGCCGCACCCATTGCACCAAGCGTATCACCGTGATACCCACCTGCTAAATTAATGTATGTATTTTTTCGAAAACCACGATTGTAAAAATACTGGTAAGCCATTTTAATGGCGACTTCAACCGCCGTCGATCCATCGTCGGAAAAGAAAAAATATTCTAAATCTTTTGGTAAAAATCCGTACAGTTCCTGACACAATTGTTCCGCAGGATCATGGGTAAATTGCGCAAATATTACATGTTCGAGTTTGCGCGCTTGTTGATAAATTGCTTCGGCGATTTCTCCATTGGAATGCCCAAAAAGATTCGTCCACCAACTGGAAATCATATCCAAATACTTTTTCCCACGCTCATCAAAAAGATACTCACCTTCACCTTTGACAATCTTAATGGGAGCATTTGCTGTCTTTTCTTGAGTAAATGGATGCCAAATTTTCATGATTGCATATTAATTTTTAAAATAACCCAATAGTGCAACAAAAAATTGAAATAATGCATGCAAAATTAATTTTAAGAAAAAAGATTAAAAGATTTCTTTAATTACATTCGGCACGACAACTTTTCTTATCATTTGCTTGATGTTTTCAGAGTGGGAAAGGATTTGCAATACTTTTATACCGGAAAAATGTTCTATGGTGCGGATAAGAGAATCGTCTGTTTCCCCGTTGAGGATAATGCCAATGATAGGAATATTTCTGTTTTGTAGAACTTCGACAGTCAGAAAAATATGATTCAAAAATCCTAATTTAGACCTTGCAACAATCAAAGTCTTTGTATTAAACTTTTCGGCAAGATCAATCATCCGAAAATTTTTAGCAATGGGAACTAATATACCACCAGTTCCTTCAATAAGAGTTTGAGAAAGAATATTGTTCGTAATTTTTGTAATGTCAATATCTATTTTTTCGATACTCGCAGCGTCATAGGGCGATAAGGGGGCTTTCAATTTATATGCTTCATTGATGATTTGCGTTTGCGGAGATAACTGTTTAATAACCTTACTATCAGAATCGCTTCCCGTTTGAATGGGTTTCCAATAGCTAGCGCCGGTTTGGTAACAAATCCATGCAGAAACAATTGTTTTACCCACATCTGTATCGGTCCCAGTTACAAAAATATTCATCTTATTTTCTTTTCAGTACGACAAAAAGTACATTATAGTTAAGCATTATTTTTGATCGGTGAGAAAAAAGTCGAGCAATTAATTGGGGCCTATTGCATTGGTTTATGGTTGTGTGGGCGCCTAGATACTTAAAATGTTTAGCCGCCGCAAGCGCGTTCGGAAAAATAAGATCGTATCTCTGAAAATCGGAAGCTACAATCATTCCGTATTCTCCCACCAATGTAACTAATTCATCGACATCGAAGTAGCGGTGCGCCAAAACGCTCATACCCTTCTTCATAAATAAATTTTCATATTCGAAAAAACTACCTTTCGTTAAAATTGAAAAAGTAAAGTATTGGCATATTGTTAAAATTTTACTTAAGAATAACTTAAGGTTATCGAACCATTGTAAAGATAAATTGGCAATTCCAAGGTCATAGGTATTACAAAATTCATAATTTTCTACGTCGCAAATGAAGTAATATTGTGTCTTAATTTTATCCCTAGCGATATTAATCATATTTTCCGAAAGATCGCAGAGCGTATATTCCGCATGGGGGTAATATTTTTGGAATGCGAGGCTCGTCAACCCGGTACCGCAACCGACATCGAGAATGGTTTTAGGATTTTTGATCGCTTTAGAACATAGCGAAGCTAAATGTTCCGACGATTTTTTTTGGGCAAAGGCGTACTGGTCATAAGTCATCGCCCCTTGATCAAAGTTATTTTTAGCAAATAAATTGATCGATCTCATCGGCAACAATTTCAGAATGGTGAAATCCTAACGTATGATTTACGTTTAAGTCTAATATTTTGATAGTTACGCCATGGATCCCGGAAAAATTATCCATAATTACTTCTTCAGAAACAACACTATCATTTTTTATTCCGATAATCAACGTTTTTACGCCACAATGGGCGTAGGATTTTTTCATCATCTCCAATTCAGAATTTAATATCTTTTGGGATATATTTTTGGGAATAGTACCCGCATATCCGCATATTTCATAAAAATTTTTCAGAGTAGAGTTGGCATTTAAGTTATAATTTTCTATAATTTTATTGAGCTGAGGTTCGATTACTTTCCTCAAATGGGGATTGTTGCCGCAAAAGTTTAAAAAGCTTTGCAAACCAATTAGATGAGAAAATTGAAATTTAGAATTATTCAATTGTAAAAAACCAAAAGAGTGGCCAATGCCAATATACTCCTGTTGCGAATCTAGATTTTTAGTGTCAAGATAATAAACATTCCCGTCAAGTAATGGAATCAGATTATTCCAATAATCATTGGTAAATCCAAAACCGTGAGCTAGAAGATAATGTTTCATTGGGTAAATATTTCTATTATGAACCTAGATTTTCTACTGTCAAGATAATAAACATTCCTGTCAAGTAATAAAATCAGATTACTCCAGTAATCATTGGTAAATCCAAAACCGTGAGCCAGGAGATAATGTTTCATTGGGTAAAATTTTGTAATAATTTTTGAATATCTTCAAAAGAATGATGGGCGCAAATCGCTATACGTATTCTCGGGGTTGGTGAAGTCGGCTTTGTAACGCCCGAAATAATGATCCCATTTTGTATGCATTTTTCTTTTATTTTTATTATTTCTTCTACATTTTTATATATTATTGGAATAATATTTGTACCTTCCCCTTTTATTTCTAGATCAAAATATTTTAATTGATTTCTTAAATTTTGCGATGTATTCAATAATTTTTTTCGCACTTCGGATAGCGATGGTAGTAAATTCCAAGCATACATCGCCGCACCGATACAAAAGGGTGATAGCGCGGTGGAATAGATGAAGCTTTTACAATTTTTAACGAGATAATCTTTAATAAGCTGGGAGCATGCGACATAGGCGCCCGAAGATCCGATCGCTTTACTTAGGGTGCCCATGATAATAGTTGTTTCCGGATTGAGCATATGATGGGTCGATAATCCGTAACCATTTTCGCCGTAGAGACCCGTTGCATGGGCTTCGTCGAGGTACAGTATTGTTCCATAGCGATTAGATAAATCGGATAAGATTGAAATGTTAGCAATGTCACCATCCATTCCAAAGACAGTTTCCGATGCGATGATTATATTTTTTAAATTTTCCTTTTTTAATAAGGATTCTAAGTGATCGTAATCGAGATGATTAAAACGCAACAAATTAGCGCCGCTTGCAAAAATGCCCTGGTACATACTGGCGTGGTTTAATTTATCGAAAATAATCGTTGTACTTTTATCACTCAAACATTCTAGTATACCGGAATTGGCTTGAAATCCGGAATTAAAAATAAGTGCGGATTCCATTTTCTTATCTTTTGCGATGATAATTTCGAATTCGAAAAAAATTTGCTTATTTCCAGAGAGCAACCGCGAACCGGTACTGCCAGCGCCATACCACATAGCTGCTTTGCAACCTGCATCGATGACAGTGTTATTTTTAGAAAGTCCTAAGTAATCATTGCTTGAAAAGTCGATGAATTCGTCGGGATAGTTTAACAAATTTCTAATATTTTTCTGTTCTGTTATTAATGTTTTGTATTGCTCCAATAGGTCCATCGAAAAATAGTTTTATTCCTGTGAAGATTCGCCGAATTGTCAATAGCTTAGTATAAGGGCTCCTCGCCAGGAAACATTATTTCCTGGACCTTGAAATTATGGGGCTCTGCCCCAAACCCTGCAAGGAGTCATGGACTCCTTGACCTGGCTTTCGGCCAAAGATTGCCAATGGCATATCTTTGGCCGGAAGGAAGTCCCCAGGGGATATTATCCCCTGGGAAGACTCCAAGGTTTTGTATTTTGATTTGTTCTTTACTCAATAATTATATATAATTAGGGTCAAAGAATAATATTCTTTGACCTATTTCTTGGCCCTAGATTAAATGCCAACGGCATCTAATTTAGGGCCATAACGGAGGTCCAGGGGATCCATCCCCTGGCGGGGTTTGGGACGGAGTCCCATTATAAATAAGGGCTACTCGCCCTTATGATCCTCGCCAGGAAACATCGTTTCCTGGACCTTGAAATTATGGGACTCCGTCCCAAACCCTGCAAGGAGTCATGGACTCCTTGACCTGGTTTTCGGCCAAAGATTGCCA
>JAITNS010000105.1 GCA_031290315.1 Puniceicoccales bacterium | reverse complement strand
GGAAATTGGAACTTTTTCTTAAGTGTTCAAATATAGATTTGTAAATACTAAAAATAATGAAGGTATTAGGTTTTTAATTTGGACTGCTATATTTCATTCTCCAGGAATTATAGAGACATTATTATTATAGATTTAGATATAAAAAATAACACTGGAAAGAAACCGCTTGAGTGTGCTTCTCAATCTTTTGAATCTCGAGATATATTGCTCGATAAATATTTCAACAAAGGCAAAATCTGAATCTCGAGATATGTTGCTCGATGAATATGTAAAAAAAAATAAACAGATTTGGAGGCAGAAGTAAATAGAAATGAAATAATTGTCAGGAAAATGGCAGTTGTTAATAAACAAGATCGCCTTGGATACATAGCATTACATTGGACTGCCATGCTCGATAAGGTAGGGATTGTAAAAATTTTGCGTAAGCATATTGCTCGATAAATATTTAAAAAAGACAAGTAGGTTATGAAAAAAAACTAAACCCAAAACTCAATGACCATAAACAATCGTATAAAACTTTAATATTCCTTTTATTATACCCTTTGTCTACTTTCAGATTTTCATTTACGATGCTTATTTTTTCATAATTGTGCCACTCAACATGAAGAAACGAGTATATATCAAGACTTACGGTTGTCAAATGAATGAACGCGAATCGGAAAGTCTGGCAGCAGTATTAGGTGATCGAGGCTATGAAATAATTGACGATGAACACTCCGCAGATATTATCTTGCTCAATACATGCAGCGTACGGGAACAAGCTGAAGCTAAGGCAATTGGGAAATCAAATCTCCTTTCTCGCGGAAAAAATAACGGTAAAATTATAGGAATTGTAGGGTGTATGGCACAGAATCTCGGTGAAAAATTGTTTCAACAATCGCCACATACACGCCTCGTTGTCGGCCCAAATAGTATCGAAAAAATCCCAGAATATCTCGATCAGCTCATGGAAAATAAAAATAATCCTATCATCGATATCGAAACACATATGATCGGAAATCAATTTGCCGCTAGACATGATGAAAAAAAAGTTAAGCCTTCGATGTTCGTATCAATTATGCAAGGATGTAATATGCGCTGTGCTTATTGTATTGTGCCGAAAACTCGTGGTCCAGAATGCTATCGGCCTATGGAAACTATTATCGACGAAATTCAATGGCTTGCAGAATATGGGGCAAAAGAAATTACATTGCTAGGACAAATTGTCAATCATTATGGTAATCGCCAAATGCCAAATGTCAATGATAAAAGTCCATTTGTGCAATTACTAGAAAAGATTCAAACAATTAAAGATATTCAGCGAATTCGATTTATGTCACCGCACCCAAATGGCTTTCGAATGGACCTAATTGATGCCTATCGCGATTTGTCGAAATTGTGCCCCCATGTACACCTACCCTTACAAAGTGGATCGAATAAAATACTTAGGGCAATGGGGCGACCGTATACGAGTGAGCAATTTTTATCGATTGTCGCGGCATTGCGTGAAAAAGTACCCAATATTTCAATTTCAACCGATGTTATCGTTGGGTTTCCAGGAGAAACAAATGAAGATTTTCAGATGACTTGCAATTTATTTGAAGCGGTAAAGTTTGATATGGCATTTGTATTTAAGTATAGCATACGGCCTGGGACGATTGCAGAACAATTAGAGGATCAAATTTCAAAGGAGGAGAAAGAAGAACGTAATCAGATTTTGTTGAAGAAAGTAGAGCATTACTCACAAAAGTATAATGAAACATTGGTAGGGTTGAAGAAAGAGATATTAGTGGAGGGAGTTGCAAGGCGCGGACAACAACAATTTGAAGGCCGTACACCTGAGTATAAAAAAGTGATTTTTTTAGGGGATGAAAACTGTATAGGCCGATTTGTAGATGTTAAAATTGAGCGTTCCACAACTTCGACATTGCTGGGAAAGTTAATATGAGATTCCCCATCTTATACCTCGCAAGGAGTCACGGAAAGATAAGGGCTCCTCGCCCTTATAATCCTCGCCAGGAAACATTGTTTCCTGGACCTTGGGACTGCCCTGGATCACGTGCAACGCACGTATTCCAGGGCGAACACGATTCCCAGCCAGGCAATGCCTAGCCGCAAATAATAAGTTCAAAGAATATTATTCTTTGAACTATTTCTTTGGTTCTGGATTAGATGCCCTTGGCATCTAATTCAGAACCATAAAGGAGGTCCAGGGGATACTATCCCCTGGCGGGGTTTGGGGCGGAGCCCCATATATCTGTTTTTCTTAATAAAAAGTATAAGAAGAAAATAAGAGCTTCTCGCCCTTACAATCCTCGCCAGGAAACATTGTTTCCTGGACCTTGGGACCGCCCTGGATCACGTGCAACGCACGTGTTCCAGGGCGAATCACAATACCTGGCTCGGGAATAACTATCCCCGGGCGGGGTTTGGGGCGGAGCCCCATAAAAACTGACTTTCTAAGCGATGCGCTCGACAATTAAATCATTTTGAGTTGGGCGTTTAGGGGCAAGTCGATAGGAA
>JAITNS010000068.1 GCA_031290315.1 Puniceicoccales bacterium | reverse complement strand
CTTAATGCCCAGAAAAAATCTGCCCATGAAAGTCTTATGAAAGAACAGGAACGGATTGCGAAAAGTAAGACGAGTGGAAGAAAAAAGGTCGCTAATCGGCGCTGGATAAAAGCTGTGGGCCATCTAAAAATAAATCAAGCGGAAAAATCTCAAGGCAGTAAATTAAAGGCTAGGGATGCTGAAAAACAAGAATTGGCCAAACAACTCGAAGATCTAAAGTTACCCGAAATTATTATCCCTAAATTCTCTCTTCCAATCCAAACAATCGGCCATAAAATGTTAATTTCTATCCGAAAAGCAAGTGTTGGCTATGGCGATAAAATCGTTCTTGATAATATCAATTTATCGGTTATGTCGCGTGAGCGTGTAGCAATTACGGGTAATAATGGCAGCGGAAAAACGACGCTTATTAGGGCGATTCTCAATGATCCAAATGTTGTTAGAGCAGGCGAGTGGGATATAATCACTTCCGATAAAATTGGCTATCTCGACCAGTTTTATAATACTCTCAGTCCCGAAAAAACGGCCCTCCAAATAATTCCAGATCGAAAAGTACTTAATGAATTTTTGTTTAGAAAAAATGAAGAAGTTAATAATTTGGTGAAATATATGTCTGGCGGCGAAAAGGTACGGCTAGCGTTAGCGCTCATAGCGGTCCGTACGCCCCAATTATTGATCTTGGATGAAATTACAAATAATATTGACCTTGAAACAAAAGATCATGTTGTGCAAATTTTAAAAGTGTACTCAGGTTCTATGATAGTGATTTCCCATGATCCGGATTTCTTACGCGAAATCGAAATCGATCAGTATTATGCGATTTGAAAGTGCCTTGCTTATATTTATGAGATGCTGTCCCATTTTCCGGCGGGGGGTATGAGGGTAGCGCTCCATAAGGAAAGAGATAAGGGCTACTCGCCCTTATAATCCTCGCCAGGAAACGTAGTTTCCTGGACCTTGATACCGCCCAGGACCACGTGCAACGCACGTGGTCCTGGGCGAACATGATTTTTTGCTAATGGCATGATACCTGGCTACAACTTAATAAGTTCAAAGAATAATATTCTTTGAACTGTTCCTTGGCCCTAGATTGGATGCCACGGCATCTAATCTAGGGCCATAAAGGAGGACCAGGGGATCCATCCCCTGGCGGGGTATGGGGCAGAGCCCCATAATAAAACATCGGACATTGACATTTCTAGGAAAAGAATCATAAAAAATAACGGATATGTTTATTTGTAAATCAAGAATTTTACTCGAATACTTGGGGAAATTTCTACTATTGGAGCGCCAATTTGGAGATAAAACAATGTTCATTTTACCCGGTGGGAAAGTCGAACCTTTCGACGAAACTCAAAGCGAAATTATTCGTCAACTCAACGACGATGGTCAAGAACGTAATTACGATGACGTCCTTCTGAATACAATTCGCCGGGAAGTATATGAAGAATTGAAAATTAATCTACCTCCTATTGTCGACTATTTTTGTAGTAGTTTTTTCATCAATACCCAAGAAGAGCAAGTCATCGATATCGTTTTCTACGCAAAATTAACCACCCGGCCTGAAATTATTGTCGACGGTACTGAAGTGAAATCATTTATTTGGATGGACCAAAAAGAAATCTTGATTTCAAATCGCGTTCATGATTGGCTCAAAAAAGCTCTGCGCGTATTCGATAAAATCGATTAAATGTTTTTAAATTATTTTTATGAAATATCCTCTAATAAGCAATATGATTTTGATTCATCTTTAGTGCCTTCTTCCCATTTAGATGTTTTATCAAAAAGCATGGCGCTATTTTTAGCGGATACGATTTCAATAAAATCATTTTCTTCATCATCACTGTCGATCATATGTTTGAGAAAATAAACGCGATTACCTGTCTGCATAAACAAATAGTAAAGTTCTAGACGATCACTAGGCGCCAACGGTAAATGATTGTCGATAAAAAATCCTTTTTCTTGCTCATAATTTTGCGTCAACGCTAGAATTTCATTAGTAATATTTTCGGGAACACAATTATGGATAAAATGTGTAGGTATTTTATGAACGCAATGGGTAACAGAAGAATTCTTGGGAGTGGATTTATTTGGATTAAGAATAAATACTGCTTCAAGAGGGTATTTAACTCGTTTTATGGCGGAGTGGGTAAGTCCTGTTATCAGAAAATACAACGCTTCTGGAGGTAGGGCAAGTGGATCAATAATTTCATCGGCTAACATAACTCTTAATGAGCATCATTACGCTTTATAAAATTTGTATAGGAAAAAATTCTATTTTTGGAAAATTTTCCGGAATTTTTTTGGGAAATAAACCAAAACAGAAATAAAATTATTTTTTTTGTAATTTTACAGTATTATGCTTGACAGAGATATTAAAACCGAATAGTGTAAGAAGTAATATTGGAGATGTTGTATTTGCCTAGTGGGTGCGTATAATATTTTCAATTTAAAAAGGAATACAAAATGAATAAATTATTAGTAATTACAAGTAGTTTGTTGGCAGCGGGTACTGCTTTAGGGGAGTTCACTGCGCCGACATTGAATGTCGATGCCAAAATTGGATTCGATACAGCAGATGTTTCGGAAGGCCGCCGTACGGGAGATCAACTTTTTACTCCAAAAGCGGAAATCGGTATACCGTTATTGGATAACGCTGGCGAATTATATTTTGGTATAGATGCTTCTCTTAAGAGTAATAGTAGGAAAAGTAGTACTAACGAAATAGCGCCCTATATTGGGTTTTCCTACGATATTACCGACATGTTTACGATTGATCTCGGTTATACGTATCATCGTATTCCGGAAGGTAAGCCCGTCGTAACAAGCATTGTAGGTGTACCGTTTGTTGTGTTAAATGATCAAGGAGTGCCGCTTAGTAATCGGGGAGGTTCTGGAGGGACGATTGATGTGATTCAAGGGAATCTACAACAGCTAGTCACTGATCAGCATGCAGCAAATGAAGCTGCAAGGGAAGTAATCGAAGATAATGAAAGTTGGTCTAGCAGGCTAGGAAGAGTAGAAG
>JAITNS010000070.1 GCA_031290315.1 Puniceicoccales bacterium | reverse complement strand
TTTCCCCTATTTTGACAGCCAATCCAACATCAATAAGCCAAGCGCGATAGTACACATTTTTAAATGGATCTTCTACGGGTTCAATCATCAAATTATCTAACTTCACATCATGATGCACTATCTCCTTTTCATGCATACAATGTAAAGCAAGCGATACTTGACATGCTAATTCCAACGCCTGTTTGGGATTCGTGACATAACCATTAGCATAAAGTGATATCGGGTCCTCAACGAATACCTCTTTTCCATTTTCTTCTTTCTGCTTACCAAATATGCTACAATAACCATCCATTCCGGGAATCCTTTTTTGGATAAGTTCTTCACTCTTTAACATCCTTGGTATGGATATCAGTTCAAGACCTTGTACATCTGAAAGTAATGTACTTTCAGTAATTCCGGCACGCGCATTTCTTAAATCTTCTCCTATCCGAGCTTCAGCAAAAAGTACTTCTTTAGCATTCGATGTACCTTTTAACGTAGCTTGTTCTTTAACACGTTTTGCGACAATATCCTTTCCATTAGCAGTTGCAGCATAAACAACACCTAACCCACCTTCTCCTAACTTTTCATTTTGAGTTACAGTAGCATCATCAGGAATATCACCTAAAAAATCCGGATTGGCCTCAAAATACTTTTGAACATATACTTTAGAACGACGATCCCGATAACTTTTACCGTCTACAGTTAATTTTTGACTCGCGTCTAAAACAAACGTATTCAAAAGCGACATCGCTGTAAAATAAGCCGATAAACAAAACTTATTTAATTTTAATCGATACATTTTCATTGTTCTTTTACTATAGTGCAAAAAAGAAAATTATCAATAAAAATTTACATAAAATATTATGAAGAATATTAATTTATAAAAAAATATCCTTTTATAGATTTTTATTTAAGCGAAAAATAGTTCTATAAATTGTTAGGAATGCTATCTAAAGGTTCCTAAAATATACAAAAAAAATGCCCCCTAATATGGTAGATTGGGGACAAAATCATACTTAATTTTTATTAAAATATTTTTTAAGTAAAATAAAATAAATACAGAAGAAAGAAAAATTAGGAAAATTATAATTGATAATTTTTTTTAACGAAATATCAGTTGACTGATTTGCCAAAATCCATTCATCACATAATGATGAATAATCCAAAAACAATGATTAAAAAATAGTAGATTTATGAAAATAATTAATATAAAAATACCTACCTGTGAAAATATCACATAAGTCTCCTCCCTCATCCCTAAGATAATTTTTAAAATGTGTGAGCCATCCAAGGGCGGAATCGGAATTAAATTAAATAAACCTAAAGAAACATTCACCGATGCCCCTACTATACATAACTTCTCTAAGGAAGGATTATGTCTTCCAATTGCAAAACCAATTAACATCACTAATAAAGCTAGTATGAAATTGCATAGGGGACCCGTGAGAGAACAAATAATATCCCCTAAACGACGATTCCTAAAATTATCGACATTAATGTTAACCGGCCTCCCCCACCCTATTATTTTAAATCCAGGAGAAAAACAAATAACAATTAATGGGACAAGAATCGTTCCTATAAAACTAATGTGCGCCAAAGGATTTAAAGTAAGACGCCCTTCTGTTTCCGGCGTGTGATCCCCTAATCGATGCGCAGACCACGCATGCCCCCATTCATGTATCGTTATCCCCAGTAAAAACCATAAATAGTAAATGAAAGCAATTTGTAAAATATGTCTGTCCATTGGAAATCTTCTTTACTTTAGGAAAATGACCCCATTGTAAAGCTTATGATGACACATAATAATATGCAACATTATCTTTCAACTTTCCTAGCACAAAGAAATCGAAAAGTTTATCAAAATCATAACCTCAACCTATAATAGCATTGATTGTTTATTTTTTATATTAAAAAAATTAATTCCATTTTGGATCTTCAGGGAAGTCATTGAGGAGCATAATACCGGGATTTGTTTTTTCAACAATAGCATGCCAGAGAGCATCGCCACGTTCCTTTATACCGAAAATGCTACCCACTTTCACCGGATACCACCAGCCATTCAAGATCTCCGCGATCAATTGAAAGGGCCCCCAACTCACATGCCCTAAAAATGCACGTACCTGTATTTCATTATTTACATAATCCAAACTGGCGACGTCGCTTTCCTGTAAGCTATAACGCAATTCGAAATAGCGATCATTTTTATGCCACATCCAGGCAGATAGCGTTAATTCTTCCGTATTAATTGGGCCACCTTGGTAGATTGGGGCATTCAAGATCCCCGGATCTTTATACTCCGTGCCATAGTTATCGACCCAACGATTTATCGCGCGATTGAGAATGATCCCTTTCGCACCGAGACTATTACAGGCCGTTAAGAATATCACCGTGCGAGCAAAAGTTTTATCACGCAATTTCGGTGTCGCAATTAATAATTTTCCCATCAAATTTATTGGACTTTCCATACTTTCTCCTTTTTTCGCTTCATAATTTCCCAATAAGCGACTCCCGCATCCAATCGAGAAGTACAGTTCACACTTCTTCCACTACTTTTTGCGTTCAAACAGGATGGAACTTCTACGAACCTTATTCGCAGACATCCTTCTTTAACTAAAACTTTTGTACGCATCATGTAATCGCAATAGCCCCAAGGCATGATGAGTATCGTCGACGACGGGCAGGACATATACGGGGGAACCTTTCGATTCCATCACCGCTAAAGCCTCTCCCAGTACGACCGATGATCCTACAGTTCTTGGAGTTGCTGTCATTATATCCTTTGCGAAAATTTTATCAATAGATTTATTGTTTTTTAATGCACGACGCACATCTCCCTCAGTAATAATGCCACTTAGGAGGTTATTTTTTTTTAAAATTAGGGCAGCGCCCTGGGGTTTTTCGGTCATTGAAATGACCACTTCGCGTAAAGATTCATTACCTTCCAAGCAGGCGACATTATTTAGAGGGGTCATGATATCTTTGACTGACAATAGCAGGTTACGACCGATTTGGCCGGCAGGATGGATTGCTGCGAAATCTTTTTTTGTAAATCCTTTTGCTTTCATGAGGGCGCAAGCGATAGCGTCGCCTACGGCTAAGGAAGCCACGGTACTCGTAGTGGGGACCATACCGATGGGATCATTTTCGGAATGTATACCGATATCGATGAGGACATCGGCGTGGTGGGCGAGTATGGAATCTTTTTTAGCGGTGATGGCGATAATTTTCGAATGAAATTGTTTTAAGAGGGGGATTAGGCGAAGGATTTCTTCGCTAGAGCCGCTTTTAGAGAGGATAATGGAGGGGTCACATTGGGTATAGATACCGAGGTCGCCGTGGAGGGCGTCTACGGGGTGGAGATAGAGGGCGCGGGTACCGGTACTTGTCAAGGTAGCGGCGATCTTTTGTGCGATATAGCCAGATTTTCCCATACCTGAAACGATGACATTTCCTTTATGGGGCAGTAAGATATTGAGGACTTTTCGCAAAGGGGGTTGAATAGTAAGTTGGAGGTGATGGATAATTGACTCTTCGCTTTTGAGGACGATTTCTGCTGCTTCTATAGCACTTTCTATTGACTCATTCATGGGGCAATATTTCTATATTTTATCGACAAAAAGGCAAATATTTTCGAGTAATCA
>JAITNS010000049.1 GCA_031290315.1 Puniceicoccales bacterium | reverse complement strand
TAAATTCAGGTTTTAAAAATTTATTCTTGACTATTGCCTTATATATGCAAGCAGGACAATATCACTCTGCTGCTGAAGTATTAGGCGGTCTTTATTGTGCGGCAATAACCTTATTTCCACAAAACAATGATCCAAAAAACTTTAATCAGATTTCTGTGAAATTTGAAAAATTGTGGGAAGCTTTTCGAGATCATCCTGAGGGCTTTTTCCCAATGGACCTAAAAAATGAAAATATGTTTAATGAAAATGTAGAAATAATTGTAAATAATCTAAAGAAAATACATATGGAAAATGTACAGCAAAGGAAGTACAAGCAGGGTCAAATTTTAGAAAATTTTCGTTACCAAGAAAATGTGCGTCGATCAAAATCGATGGGAGATTTGAAGGAAGCAGAAAAAAAATTATCTATAAAAGCACAGGATACAAATTTTCATGAATTAAAATCGAAAATCATTCGATCGAAATCAGCCGAAAATATTCAGACTAACTTTTATTAGAAATAATTAGTTTTAATTAAAAAATAGGCCTAATAGCATTAGGCCTGTTTTTTTAATCTCCAGTGAAATTATAGAAATTTTTCACCGAGATCCTGTACCGTAATTTCACTTTGATCCTTCGGTAAAAGCGCAACAATACTTTCACAAATATTACGCAATTCTCGAATATTACCAGGCCATGCATAACGCTTTAACTTCTCTATTGTTTGAGGTAAAATAGTAAGCCCCCGAGAAACCATATTTTCATGACAAAAAAAATCAATATAGTAGCGAAATAAAAGCGGAATGTCTTCCCTACGCTCCCGTAATGGAGGTATCTTTAACTCGATGACATTTAGCCGATAGTAAAGATCTTCCCGAAATATTCCATTGCGAGTCATTTGTAACAAATTCTTATTCGTTGCGGAAATAATGCGTATGTCCACCTTGAGCGATTCACTCCCACCTACACGCTCAAATGTTTTTGTCTCTAAAAACCGTAGCAGTTTTACTTGTATGTTGCCATCAATTTCACCGATTTCATCCAAAAATAATGTCCCCGTGTGAGCCGCTTCGAAACGTCCGACGTGCCGTACCATGGCTCCCGTAAACGCTCCCTTCTCATGACCAAATAACTCGCTTTCAAGAAGTGTGCTCGATAGCGATGCACAGTGCACCGCTACTAATGGCCGATCTTTCCGCCTACTGGCCCGATGAATCGTCCGTACAAGTACTTCTTTCCCCGTACCCGTTTCTCCAAAAAGTAAAACATTGGCATTATTGTCAGCAATTTTTATCGCATCCTCAAGCGTACGCTTAAAACAAGAATTTTCATCAAATATCACTTTGCTTTCTGACTGAAAATGCGACATATTATTATTGGGAATAGATGTGTTCGTTTTGTTGCTAATGGCTTGCTTGAGTGTGATTTTTAATTTTTGAAAATTGAGCGGCTTGGTGACGAAATCAAATGCACCATTCTTCATAGCCATAACCGCTGTCTCCACATCGCCAAATGCTGTCATGATAATACAGTGAATATTTTTAGATATGGCAAGCTGTACAATATCAAGACCAGATGTATTGCTTCCAAGGCGTAGGTCCGTCAAAATTACTTGGAATAGTTGCTGTTGAATATAACATTGCGCTTCTTCGATCCCAGCTGCGATGTAAACCTCAAATTCAGATGATAGTAACTTTTTGAGCGCTTCACGGGTATTTTTTTCGTCGTCGACAATCAGTAATAAGGGTAGGTTCATGGTCCGTCTTCATTATCATCTTCATCCCCATCCGGATTTTTGCAAGATTCCATGACCTTTATCCAAATCTCCCGTAAATCAAAGCACGCAATTAATGCATCGTTAAAAATTACATTGGTCTTTAATGTGTCCTTCGGGATCTTTTGAATGACTTCCATGGTAAAGTTTAAGATCTGTAAAGCATTTTTAAAGTGGCAGACAGCTAAAGATTCATCACCCGCATTCATACATGAAATAGCAAAAAGGGCATTGCGTTCGCCATTATTGAGTAGTTGGGCGTAGAGCCAGCATAATTTAATATCGGTTGTCTTTGAAGAATCTAAAAAAATTTCCCAATTTTTTGCAAGGAAATGGTAAAGCCCACGGGTAATCGTCGTAACCGGATGGGTGTGAATGGTATCGGGAGAACCCTTGTTGCGAAAAAAATTGTCCGGAAAAGTACCTTCCGTCTCCTTACTCCAACCCATCTGTAAGGCGATGTGGTCCATGTGATTGACGATATTCCTCGAAGAAACAAAAAGATTTAAAAATAGAGATACCTGGAGATCCGCTTTTTCAAGATAAAGTTTCCAATCTTTTTCAGACCAGTGATCATTGAAAAAATCTTCGTCGTTAAAATCATATTCATTTTCAAAATCACTCATCGCCCATATAATATAAGATAATATACATTTCAATCCATTAATAAGGGTGCAGGCAGAGGGAATCGAACCCTCGATTCAAGCTTGGGAAGCTCGCGTATTACCTCTATACTATGCCTGCTCCGAAATCGGTAAACTATTTTTTGTTTACTAAATGCAAGTCTATTTTATATTCTTGCTAAAATTAGAAGTCTCCAAATAATAATACGCTCGTTGGATGATGTTTATTCAAAAATTATTTTTATTATTTAGTATTTCTTTTGTTATTCATTGTGGGATATGCGCGGAAGAAAATACCCAAAGCATAGACCCTAAAATTTCCATTCAACAAAAATCTAAAAATGGAAATCATGAAAAAACAAGTAGCGAAATTGTCTTCGAAGGAGCACAATTTATACCCCTTGAACAGACAAGCGCCATGCGTTTGGAGACAATTTGTATGATGAAATGTCTGGAGGATGTCCACTATTTACATAAAAAGTTGAAAAATCTCGACTTTAAAAAAATCCTCGAAGAGTATGTGGCACATATCGATGTCTCCAAAATGTTTTTTTTACAGAGCGAAATCGATAGTTTTACGAAACGCTTCGCACCCTCCTTGGACGCCTTCCTCAATGGCGGTAGCTTAACTCCTGGGTTTTCAATCTATGACCTCTATCGCCAAAAGATTCACGACCGGATCCAATGGATTTTTAAACGTATCGATTCTAATCAATTTGACCTCTATTCCAATGAAACATTTGTCTTCGATAGGGAAAAAGAAGAATTCTTCAAATATCGGGAAGCCCTCGAAAATTTGTGGATCAATCGCCTCAATTTCGAGATCGTAAGTGAAATCGTATTGGAGGAAGTTTCCGAACATCGAAGAGAACGTGCCATTATCGATGCTTCTAAAAAAGAAAAAAATTATACCATATCACTATTTTTGCAAGCAATGTTCCAACAGTATAAGTTGCCAAAAGTATTGCGGCGAGAACCTCAAAAGCCTTCCAAAGTTCATCGCCTTATCCCCTCCAATCTCCATGAAATGTTTAAATTTAATCGCAGCTTATTCCAGATGTGCTACGTTATGGGGAATGTATATCGTTTACATCTCGATGGCGGTGATGTTAAATTACCCCTCAAATTGGACGAAAAAATCGAATTGGCAAAAAAAAATATTAAAAAACGTTATCAAAGCTTTTTACGTAACGTTTCCCAATTAGAGCCCTGGATTGTTCAGGAACAGTTTTTAAACAGTATCGCACGGGTATACGATCCCCATACGGCATTCATGTCCAACGAATCCATGGAAGATCTTCGGGAAGCCCTTCATCATTCTTTTGTCGGGATTGGTGCCTATTTGAGCGATGAAAATGGCTCTTGCGTAATTAAAGAATTGATCCCGGGAGGTCCCTCTGCTAAGAGTAAGGAGATACAAGTGGGAGACCGTATCGTCGCTGTTGCTCAAGAAAATGAGGATTATAGGGACGTTTCTGGGATGTTGATTAATAAGATTTCGAAATTATTGCGTGGGAAAAAAGGAACGAAAGTATCTATCAAATTACAACCGGCGGGCGATGTTAATGAGCTGAAAGCGGTTACGCTCTGTCGCGACGAAATTGAATTGACAGATAGTCGCGCAAGTGCGAAATTCTTTCAACTGAAAGACGGCGATCTCGAACATCGCGTCGGTCTCATCTATTTACCTAGTTTCTATGGTGCCAATGAGAAAGAACCAGGCCATTCCGATAGTGCAGCCGATATGATCGCTCTCATCCAAAAATTAAAGAAAGAAAATATAGAGGGCCTCATTTTAGATCTGCGTGATAATAGTGGTGGTATTTTAGAGCAATCGATATTAATTGGAGGGATGTTCATGGAGGGCCCAATCGTACAAGTACGTGGGCAATACGGAAATGTTGATCGCTTCGATACCAAAACAAATCAAATCCTATGGAATGGCCCCTTAGTCGTTTTAGTGTCTAAAATGAGCGCTTCCGCGGCTGAAATTTTAGTCGGTGCGCTAAAGGATCATCATCGAGCCATTATCGTCGGCGACCAACATACCCATGGAAAAGGAACCGTTCAGGTACTATTACCCATGGAACAATTATTTGCAAAGTTCAAATATAAGGAGAATTTGGGGGCTTCCCGCCTGACGATCCAAAAATGGTATCGGCCAAGTGGTGTCTCGACCCAAATTAAGGGCGTAGAATCCGATATCGCTTACCCTTCCTTCGATTCCATTCTACCTATTGGCGAATCCGATCTCCCTCACGCTATCGAATATGATTCCATCGATCCTTTAATTATTAAACCGCAAAATAAGATTTCGGAAGAAAAATTGGTCCAGTTTAGGGAACTAAGCCAACAACGGCAACAAAATAATCCGGAATTTCAATTGCTCAATGAGCGCATTGCACGCTTGAAAAAAGTTTTAGATTCGAAATGTTTACCAGTTAATTTAGAGAAACGTCGTGCGGAAAAGTACGAAGATGAGATTGCTCAGAGATCGATCGATGAACGTACAAAAATATTAGCCAAAGATAATGAATCATTTAAGGAAATTTTATTGGATGTGGTTATAGCCCGTAATGCGGAAAAGGACCATAAAGGTGAGGAGGAAGCGCGAGAGGCTCTCAACTCGGAACGCGTCGATACCCACTTGAAAGAAACTTTACGTGTTATGATCGATTTCTTAAGAATTTAAATGAAAACATTGCCTCAAAGTTTAAAAGAAGTTTATCCCTTTAAGAGCCATTTTTTTAATGTTGGCAAAGGGAATCGGATACATTACGTGGATGAGGGGGAAGGGGATGTGGTTATGATGTTCCATGGTAACCCGACTTGGTCGGTTTATTAACGAAATTTAATCCAACACCTCCGCTCTACCTTTCGTTGTATTGCCATCGATCATATGGGTTGTGGGCTATCCGATAAGCCACAGGATTATCCCTATTGCCTGGCGAATCATATCGATAATGCGAAAAAGCTTGCCGAATATCTGAAATTAGGCCGGTTCCATATTGTTATGCATGATTGGGGTTGTACGATTGGGATGGCATTAGCTGAACGTTGGCCGGAGCGTATCGAGAGTCTGGTCATTATGAATGGTGCAGCCTTCTATTCTCCACTCATCCCTAAACGCATCGCCTTTTGTAAAATTCCCCTATTGGGCAGCCTTTTTATCCGAGGATTAAATGCTTTCGTGCTCTGTTCTAATTTTATGGCGACCTCAAAAGGCCTTCCGTCTAGGATAGCATTCGGCTACCGTTTCCCCTACGATTCGTGGAAAAATCGCATTGCCATCGAAAAATTTGTGCGAGATATCCCCTTGCATTCCGGTCATCCTTCTTGGAATACGCTTTCGAAGATAGAGAATGCATTATTTTTATTGAGCCAGAAAAAGATTCTACTCCTATGGGGAGGAAATGATTTTTGTTTTACAGAGGCTTTTTTAGAGGAATGGAAGCAATTTTTTCCGAAGGCAAAAGGTATTATTTATGAAGATTGTGGGCATTATGTACTTGAGGATATGGGGGAAGAGGCGATTATCGAAATTCGTCGATTTCTCGTCCAAACTAAAAAGCCGGATGTCACCTTATATCGCTAATATTTATTAAAATATTAAAAAAATACAAAAATATTAAATAAATATGGGGGAAGTGTAGAACATATACTCGACAGTTTAAAATGTTTGCTATGATGATGATGATAAAAAGATGTTTTTTGAGGATTTAAATTCGGAGTGTGACATTGGGGCAAATTGTCATTATATAAAGTTAGGGTCATTTAATATGGTAATTGATGCGGGGATGAGTCCGCGGGAAGTGGGGTTAGATTCCTTACCTAACTTTTCCGAGATCCCTCCCAATTCCCTCGATTTCATTATTGCGACCCATTGCCATTTGGACCACATTGGTTCCATTCCGATTCTTATGCGCGAACACCCTCAAGCGCGACTCCTCGTTACCCCGCAGTCGCGGGTATTGATGCCCGTTTTATTGGAAAATAGTTACGTTGTGATGAAACATCAACACCGGGAGCTCGGCATTAAGGAGTGCCCGCTTTTCGAGAAATATGAAATTGAGGGATTGAATGAGCATTTTTTCGAAATGAAGTATGGGGTTCGGCGTACTTTTCGCAAGGACGACGATAAGGTTGATATTGAATTTTTTGATGCGGGGCATGTGGCGGGAGCCGGTGGCGTGATGTTGGAATATAAGCATCGGAAGGTATTTTTTACGGGAGATGTCCTATTTCGTCGCCAAAAGATTCTTCCGGCGGGGAAGTGGCCCGAAGAAAAAGTCGATACGCTCGTCATGGAAACAACGCGAGGTTCAACGGAACGTACCGAGCAAAACCAAGTGGAATCCGAAATAGAGCGCCTCATTTTAACCATCCAATATACCTTGCGTAGGGGAGGATCGGTTCTCGTTCCTACATTTGCTTTTGGTAGAACGCAGGAGGTATTGACCATATTACACGAAGCGGTCAAGGCGCAGAAAATTAGTAAGAAGGTACCGATTATTTGTTCCGGCCTAGGGCTAGCGATCGTCGACACCTTCGATGAAATCTCTAAAAAATATCCCTCCTTACTTTTTCGCAAAGGGATTTTGAAAGATTTGGGAGTAATTTCGTTGAATAGGACGAAATATTTTAAGCCAGGGGATGAGCCGGAGAAGCCGACGATTTTTGTAATTAGTAGTGGGATGATGGTCGAAAATACGCCGTCCTATAATATTGCGGCTTGTTTATTAGGGAATGTGAAAAATAGCATATGTTTTGTAGGTTATTGTGATCCGGATACGCCGGGTGGTCATCTATTGGCGATGCCTTCGGGGGAGACTTTCCTATTTTCTGCGCTAAATTATTCGACACCTATTCGTGCAGCGATAGAGCGATTTGATTTAAGTGGCCATGCTGATCGCGAAGAATTATTACAAGCTGCTATCCGCCTAGATCCCCGCGCCGTAGTTCTGACCCACGGCAATGAAGAATCGCGGAACTGGTTTTTTGACGAATTGGTCTATAATGCGCCCCAAATGAATGTCATCAATCCCAAAATAATGACGCCCTATACTATCTAGCGCGTCGCTTAATGCCCATTGATATTAAAAACTTTGCCCCCATATAATTTAAGCGTTTTGAGGTCGTTACTCAGAATATTTTCTACATGTAGCGTTTATCGATAGGGAAGCTACGATATTTAGTGTGGATTTGCCATCAAAATTATTTTGATCGTTGTGAATAAGTCACCTGGAAAGGGTAGTAAAGTATGTAATTTGCTAGGGAAAATGGATGTGAATAAGTTTTCGAAAAAAGTTCTCGTATTTTAGTTGGAAATACTATATATTCTATTTAGTTTGTTTTTAACCACTAAATGTAGTATAATTTAAAAAAATGATGAAACCAATTTTTAGTCAAAATGTATCCTTTGAGGTACAGTTATCACGGGAGAAAGAGTTGCGCCAGCAAGTTTATCAGATGCTATCCGAAGTCAGCCAGACAACGGAAGAATTCGATTCCAATATGGTTCAAACCTTAACCGATGAAGTAATAGAGAAGATCCAAAACGATACCGATATTGCCGGCTCATTTTCATGCATCGAAAAATGGGTTGAAACTATACTATTGCAATCACCTTACAGCGAAAGCGCTAAAATGGTTATTTTATCGCGGGATCGCCGTAACCGTATGCCAAAATTCGCCAAAGAAATAGAAATCGATCGCATCGATCAATACCTATCAAAACTCGATTGGGAAGTCCGCGAAAGTAGTAATATGAGTTACTCCCTGCAGGGCCTTAACCATTACTTGTCTGGCGCTATTAGTCAAAATTATTGGTTGAATAGGGTATATCCCGAACGTATACGCAATGCCCATGAGTCCGGAGATCTACATTTGCACGACCTAACTCAACTATCTGTATATTGCGTGGGTTGGGATTTAGCGGATCTTTTAAAGGAAGGATTTTGCGGGGTCCACGGGAAATTGGAAGCAAAGCCGCCTAAACATTTCCGTACTGCATTGGGACAGATTGTTAACTTCTTTTACACCCTACAGGGGGAAGCGGCGGGGGCCCAAGCATTTTCGAGTTTCGATACATTGTTAGCGCCTTTCATTCGTTACGATAATCTGAGTGAATCG
>JAITNS010000038.1 GCA_031290315.1 Puniceicoccales bacterium | reverse complement strand
TTAGCTCTTCTTCTGACTGCTTCGGCACGAAGTTGTTCCTTCGGATTTAGCTCTTTTTTCCGCTGCCTTGGCACGAAGTTCTTGGACACGTTCCGCATGTTGTCTTTGAATTTCTTCAGACTCTCCAGATGTGGTTCCTTTAGATTTAGCTCTTTTTGCTGCTAGCTTTTCTCTTTGCACTTTCTCTTTGCCGCTGCCTTGGCACGAAGTAGTTGGACACGTTCCGCATGTTGTCTTTGAATTTCTTCAGGCTCTTCAGATATGGTTCCTTCGAATTTAGCTCTTCTCTTTGCCCTGCTCCTGGGTACGAAGTTGTTAAATCTCCGCCCCATAATTTTTTTAAAAAACTTAATTAAATTTTATTGAAAAATCCCTTGTTAGTTTTTACTTACCCCATTAATCCGTGGGAGTTCCGTTAATCCAAGGGAATTGTCGTTGAATTCGTTCCGCATCAGAACCCGGCTCCGGTTGCGGTACGTTTTGAATATTATATTGCCCGCGCCTCCAATCGGCAAGACCCATATTTTGTAAAGCAAGTGTAATTTGTTCTGCGGATGGGCGCCTTGGAGGATCTAGTAAGGAACAATCTGCCTTCATATATGCTAATCTTTTCAAAATAGGTTTCGGATAATATTTCCCTGTTGCGTTGTACATTTCGCAATCTAAAGCTCGAAATTTTTCAAATATATCTGTTCGCATTTGTTCTCCTACCTTATCTTGAACTTCAGGTCTTTTTCGGAAAAAATCTACCTGGGAATCGATTGATTGTTTTTGCTTACTTAATTCGGCCATAGTAGAATTATGGAAAGATTGCGCCTGCTTCATTGTATTTGCTAGATCCCTCTCTTTTTCTATTATTTGTTGATGTTCATTCCTCAACCAAACCATCCATTCTTGGCGCTTTCTGGGAGGTAACTTATTTTGCTCTTGATTAAACCATTGACAATAATCATTATATTCTTGCCGTTGCGCTTGTAATTGCCGTTGCTGATTATATATATTCCGATCATTTTTTATTTCAATTGAATTTACATATTTACATCTATCAGTATAGAGTTTTCTTAATGCTCGATACTCTGGCACACTTTGTAATAATCGATCTTCAATACCGCGATAATGTGCAACAAATCGAGATGGTTGGCCTGACGGTGACCCAGAAGGCGGAAAAAATAGAATCCCAAGGTCACTTCCCGCTTTCCCGAACAATAAACTTGGCAACATAGTTCCAAAGGCGAATATGTCCTGGTCAGGAGCTGCTTTAGCTATATCTTCTCCCGGTCGAGGAGAAGCCACTTCGGGAGCTCCGTTGGCCGAACCTCCATTAGTTTCTTCCCCACTCTTTGCAACCAATCCTAAATCGATAATTCTGAATTCATATCTATAATGGGGAGTAGCTCTCAATTCTCTTTTAATTTCTTCCTTCTTTGTTTCAAATATTCCCCTCCAATAGGGATATCTTTCAATATTTACATTTGGTGAAAAATTAAGCCGTGCTTTCGCCATTTTATCTATTTCTTCTGTTCTTTCCATTTCAATTATTTTGGCATTAACTTCGGCTGAAGAAAGTTCTATTTGAGCGACCATCGTGTTCTCTAGTTTTAAATCACTGTGCACTAGTCCTGCCTTATGAATCCCTACTAGCCCAAGCGCTATTTCAGCTACGTTTAAAACTGCATCGCGTGTGTCAGCTACAAAACCATTTGCATAGAAGGCCATGGGCGGTCGAGTTTGTATCCGTCGTCCACCTTCCTGTTGTTCCCATTTTCCATATATTGCATCCAAGCCATCCATTCCCTGTATTCTCTCTTGAATCAATGTACCATTCGCCAGCCTAATGGGTATCACAACTGCTTCAAGGCCTTGCACATCGGAAATTAAATGATTTTTAGCACCTAAAGCAAATGCTTCTAAAGGGAGATTGGCACGTGCACGGATTAATTCTCGTCCTGCATCCGCTTCTATTGCAAGAGCTCGTTCACCACCTGATTTAGCCTGTTTTGCCACAACTGCTTGTTGTTTAGGGCCGATTTCGACTTTAGCTTCATAAACAACACCTAACCCACCTGCTCCCAATTGTTTTCCTATTGTAACCTGAGCATTTCTATCAACATTACTAATTGGAGTTAGGGGATTAGCTGCTTTGTATTTGGCAACATTTACTTTTCTTTGTTTATCTTGAACTATGGCAGCGTTCTTAGGAACAGCAGTATTTGGTATCAACGGATCGTATCCCCGATAGCTAGTATCTAATGGCGGTATTCCAACATTAATTTCTGGTATTTCTGCTATACCTCGTCTTGCCGGTGGCAACAAATACGTAGCTGATACTTTCGATATAGGAATTTCAATGCTTCCTATAATAATTAGTGTTTTAATGCCTCCTAACATATTAAAGGCGACTTTATGAATTCTTTTTAAGTCCATAGTCTTATATTATTCAAAAAGAAATAAAAAAAGAAATAAAGAAATTAAAAAAGAATATATAATTCTTAAAATAAATAAAAAAACAGTCGCACTACCAATAAGGGAAAAAAAATACTATTTCAAAATAACGCAAAAAGTCGCTTGACTTCACTACCTAATATCCATACCTATTAAAATCGTAAGTTATGGCTGAAAAATCAATAGAACAAAGAGTTAAAGAAGTGATCGTCAATTCACTCAACATTAACGAAGAAAAAGTAACCGATAATGCTTCATTCCTCGATGACCTGGGCGCCGATTCCCTAGGTACCGTCGAGCTAATGATGGCATTCGAAGATGAATTCGAAAGCGAAATCGAAAGCGGTATTCCCGAAACAGATGCTGAAAAATTACTCACCGTCAAAGATGTTGTCGAATATATTAAAAATCGTATTTCCTAAGTCATTTATATGTCTTATCCCCATCGTGTCGTTATCACGGGCCTCGGTATTACTTCCTCCCTAGGTAGCGAAATTAATCGCTTTTGGGATAATATCGTCACCGGAAAAAGCGGTATCGCTCGCATCGCTGCTTTCGACCCTACCGCTTACCCCTGCCAAGTCGGCGCTGAAGTGAAAGACTTCAACCCGTTGGACTATATGGATGTCAAAGATATGAAGCATAGCGATCGTTTTACTCACCTAGCGGTATCCGCAACAAAACATGCTATGCAAGATGCCAATTTCAATTTAAAACAATTTGATCCCTTTCGCGTAGGTACTATTGTTGCCTCTGGAATTGGCGGAATCGAAACCATGCAGAAACAGACAGCGCGTTTTTTCAACTTAGGTCCCCTAAAAGTATCGCCCTTTATGATTCCGTCTTTGATTTGCAATATGGCATCGGGGGTCGTAGCGATTCAATATGGATTAAAGGGACCGAATTTTTCGGTGGTAACGGCATGCGCATCGGGCTCCCACGCGATCGGTGAAGCCTATCATCTATTAAAATTAGGTAAGGCGGATGCGATGTTTGCAGGTGGAAGTGAAGCGGCGCTTCAAAGTCTCAGCTTTGCAGGATTCTGCATGATGAAGGCGATGTCGTCCCACTTCAATGAGGAACCGGAGCGTGCAAGCCGACCATTCGATGCTCAACGCGATGGATTTGTAATGGGCGAAGGTGCGGGAATGGTATTACTGGAGACTTTGGAAAGTGCGTTAGCGCGAAAGGCGAAAATTTATTGCGAAGTAGTAGCCTATGCGGCTAGCTGCGACGCTTATCATATTACGAGCCCCGATCCCGAGGCAAATGGATTAGCGAATTGTTTGGAAAATTTACTATGCGAATCGGGGTTAACAACGGCTAATGTCGATTATATCAATGCCCATGGGACATCAACTAATATAAATGATAAATTTGAGACACTTGCGATAAAAAAAATATTCAAGGAAAATGCGAAAAAACTAAAAATTAGCTCGACAAAGAGCATGACGGGACATTTACTGGGAGCGGCGGGTGGGGTTGAAGCGATTATCTGTGCGAAAGCGATCGAGACAGGAATTATACCACCGACGATTAATTATGAGACACCTGATCCGGAGTGTGATTTGGACTATGTTCCGAACGAGGCAATCAAGCAAGATGTTAATGTAGTGATCAGTGAGAATCTCGGGTTTGGTGGGCATAATGCGGCATTAATGTTTAAAAAATACACATGATTACGCAATTATTACTCCGCATTACGGGTTATTTTATAGCTTTATTACCCGAATGGTGTGTTGTATTTTTATGTCAATTCTGGGGACGTTTTTTTTACTTATTTTTTTTACGTCGCCGACGCATTATACTTTCAAATTTCGAGCATGCTTTTCCGGGAAAGACGGTAACGAGGTATAAAATATTAGCGAAGAAGAGTTGTGCACGCATGGTTGAGTTAGGGTTATTAGCGATTTCGCTACCTTATTTTTCGCGGGAGCGCATAAGAAAATCCTTTCGGCTTGACGCATCGATCGAGGAATTTTTTCGCAAAAAATCCCAAAATGACGGCCCTCGAATTGTCTTATTGCCACACTTCTCGCAGATGGAGGCAATGACAGTTATTCCGCTATTAAATGAAGCGGCCAAAGTTAATGAGATTGGCGTCATTTACCGACCATTCAAAAACAAGGCATTAGAGCAATGGATATATAAAACGCGGGAAAAATTCGGATTAAAACTTCTTGCGAAGGGAAATGGATTTTTTGAAGCAAAAGAGATTTTAAAGCGAAGGGGAATTGTTGTTATTTTATTTGATCAGAATGCGAGTGAATGGGGAGTATTATCGACATGTTTGGGGCGTATTGCGTCGACGACTCCGCTTCCTGATCTTTTATATAAGCATTTTCGCTGTCCAGTTTACATGTTGATGCCGCAGCGTACGGGGACTTTTCGAGCCAAATG